>JBMNPV010000011.1:0-44256 GCA_050943775.1 Oscillospiraceae bacterium | reverse complement strand
TAGTCAGCCCGAGTGCAAACTGCTTGTCACAAAGAATATTCGTGTGTTTTAACGAATATACTCTTGTTTTCCGGAGTTTTTCGTCATATAATATAAAATATCGACATTGTTTATTCATCCATGAGGTGTATGCCATGAAAGTTAGCTATAAAAAACTCTGGAAGAAGCTGATCGACAAGGATATGTTGAAGAAGGATCTTCAAGCGAAAGCACATATCAGCTGGACATCTGTAACTAAAATGTCAAAGGGCGAGGATGTCAGCATGGAAGTACTGAAAAAAGTATGCAAGGCGCTTGAATGTGACATCGGAGACATTATCGAGATGATTCCGGACGATGAAGACGCCCAAGTCTAAGGAGGCGAGTGAATTGGTAGAATACTCTCCTGGAATGCGCGTAGTCATCCGCGATGAGGAATGGATGGTCAAAAAGGTTGAGAGAAACAACCTTGACAAGCAGAGTCTGCATTGTGTTGGTGTTTCTCCCCTTGTAAAAGACCGCAGCGCAATATTCCTGACCGACTTGGAAGAAATCATTCCGGTAAATCCCGCCGAAATCAAGCTTGTGCCGGATGATTCCCAATACTTCAAACGCTCTCGTCTTTACATAGAAAGCCAGTGGCGTCAGCAAATTCCGACAGATACCGGGCTCCATATCGGGAACCAGGCCGCAATGGATCCGATGAATTATCAGCTTGAGCCTGCTCAGATGGCTCTTCGCCGTCCGAAACAGCGTATTCTTATAGCGGACACAGTAGGTCTCGGCAAAACGCTGGAGGCCGGCATTCTCATGTCCGAATTGATAGCCAGAGGCAAGGGCAAGCGTATTCTTGTCGTTACTGTAAAGAGCATGATGATGCAGTTCCAGAAAGAAATGTGGAACCGCTTTACCATCCCGCTCATCCGTCTTGATTCGAAGAAAATCCAGGATATACGCGCCAAGCTGCCCTCAAACTATAATCCGTTCTTCTACTATGATAAAACCATAGTCTCTATCGATACCCTAAAAAGAGACGTAGAATACCGCACTCATCTTGAGAATGCAACATGGGATATCATCGTAATAGATGAGGCTCATAATGTTGCGGAGCGCGGAGGCCATCAGGCTCAGCGTGCAAGACTGGCAAAGCTCCTCGCAGGCAGGTCGGACACTCTGATCATGCTTTCTGCAACGCCGCATGACGGTCGGAGCGAGAGTTTTGCTTCATTAATGAATAAGTGTTGCTTCAAGGCCGTTTTCAAACCCGACGCCATAATAAGGCTACATTGCCGATTTTACAGACCGCAAGCTCGAGCCGAGCTACTCATGGGACACCTTCTTACCGGGTATTCAAAACAGGGGGCTTTGCTTCCCTTTCCTGCGTGTTTGTAGATGTAAACGGACTGCATGAGGTGAATAACCAATACAGCATAAGAGGCAAACCCGCATAAATATCTGATACATGAGGGGGGAGAACACAATTGGATCATTACGTAGACAAAGCAAGTGAATATTTAAAGGCTTTATGCGATGTCAAACCAAATAGAAGGACGGGCTCATCGGGCAACCGAGAAGCAACGGATTTCTTTGAAAAAACGATCCGTAAGTACGGGTATGACATCGATGCCGCGTCTTTTGCAACATTGGACTATGTCTGTCACGATACCTCACTAACTTACGGAGAACACAGCTATGCGGTTTATGTCAGCCCCTATTCTCTGGGCTGCGATATAACGGCAGAGATAATCACCGTTTCCACAGTGGAGGAACTCGAAAATGCAGACTGTGAGGGAAAGATCCTGTTATTGAAAGGGGCCATATGTGAGGAACAACTTGCGCCCAAGAATTTTGTCTTCTATAATCCGGAGCACCACAAGCAAATGATCGCGCTTCTGGAAAGCAAAAAGCCGGGTGGAATCATAACAGCGACAAAGGAAAATCCGGATCTGGCGGGTGCCTTATGCCCTTTTCCGCTCTTCGTAGACGGTGACTTTGACATTCCAAGCGTTTATTGTCTGGATACTGTAGCTGATGAGATGCAGACACTGACGGATAAAAAATTCCGCTTGCGGATCGATGCAAAGCGGATACCTTCAAGTTCCTCCAATGTCTTGGCGCGTTTGAACAGCGGGAAGGCTGAAAAAATCGTCATTACAGCCCACATTGATGCATATGAAAGCACCCCGGGCGCTTTAGACAACGCATCCGGTATCGTGGTTCTGCTTCTTGCCGCGGAAATGCTGGCCGACTATCGGGGCAAGTACAGCGTCGAAATCCTTGCTATAAACGGAGAAGATCATTACAGTGCCGCAGGTGAGATGGATTACTTGAGGAGATACGGTAATGAAATACAGAGAATTGCAGTTGTAATAAACATAGATGATGCTGGTTTTAAGCAGGGGAAGTCAGACTATTCATTCTATGAATGCAGTTCAGAGCTTGAAGCGTTAGCAGAGAGTGTCTTTAGAAAGTATGACGGTCTTGAAAGAGGAGAACAGTGGTACGCCGGAGACCATATGGTTTTTGTGCAGAATCAAGTCCCCGCAATTGCTGTTACGTCAGAACGCATGCCCGAATTATTGAAAACCGTGACGCATACATCCGCAGATACGCCGGATTTGGTCGATTGTCAAAAGCTCGTTGAAATTGCCATGGTACTAAACGACGTTGTAAGGACACTATAAAAAAGCAGCTCTTATCAAAACAGGAAATGGAAAACTAACTGCATATACGCCTTGGTCACAAATACAAAATTCTGTCCCTCCCCGTGCTCTTTGCGCAGCAAGTTTTTGATTTGTTGTATATTATTAGCGGTATGCGGACGCCGCTTCTGTCCATAACACATCATCAAAATAGGGCGCCCAAGCGCGGGCCTCGTCCATATTTGCGGGCGCTTTGCCGTCCATACGGGCCAGCACCATCCAGATCATCTCTCGGGTCATGGAAGTCTCCGGGCCGAATGTCGTGGCAGATGTTCCGGCGAACGGGCCGTTGCTGTACGCATATGCCACGCTGCCATAGTACCATGAAGCTTCTGCAACGTCCGCAAACGGGAAGCTTACGATAAGATACTGGGAAAGGTGCTCGGTTATAAACTCAACCCAGCCTGCGGCGATGTTATATCTGCCGCTTTTCGGCTCAATGCTGCCGTCGTCCCGCACGAACCAGACGGTAAGACTGTCCGTGTTTTCGCCGACTTTTGGTATATAGGGCACAGAAACACTGATTTTCCCCCCGTCGAACGTGCTGGTTTTCGTGCCGCCCCGCATAGATGTTTACATCGAATACCCGCGCGGTGCTCGTCTGCGTACCGAGCGCGGCCTTCTGCGCTTCGGAAAGCTTCGCGTTATCGACCGTTTCGACGGAGAGCTTGATGTCGCCCTTGCCGCTGACTGCTTCCAGCGCTGACTTGTCGAGTGTCACGGTGCCGGCAGGCAGAGTAACTGCAAGGCCCTTGACGTCGGCGGCGGTGCCGACTGCGGAAACGCGTGCCGAGGGGAGGACAGCCGCATCTGCCTTCAGACCGAACGCGTCGATTTCGACGGTATCGGCGGCTTCTGTTCCGGATACGATTTCCTTGATCTGTGTATCGGTGACAGTGATCGTTGCGGTACCGTCTTTCGGGGTGACGGTGGCTTCAACGCTGCCCTTGCCGGTGGAGACGGGCACAGAAGTAGTGGGGGGGGGGTCCGTTGCTGCTCCTCCGCCGGACGAACCGCCGGACGTACTCACGCTATATAGGGTGATCGAGCCGGAGCGCGTGTCATAGTTGGCGGTATCCTTCGGCCAAGTTATCAATATCCAGTGTCAGGGCGTTGATAGAAGTGGTTTTGATCGTGCTTTCTCCCGCTTTCCAAACGTAGTTGAACACCACCGCGTCGGACTGTGCCCCGGTGACATTTGCGGTCAGCGTTTGGCCGTACCTCGCCGTGCCGGTAATGGCAACGCTGCCTTCAAGAAATACCGTGAAGCTATCTGATTGAAGGGAAGCGCCCACATAGTTATCGCTCTCCTTTATGCGCACGAATACTTCTCCGGCGATATTGCCGACGCTGATCGTAATCGTATCGCTGCTGTTGTCAATATCAACGCGCAGCTTACGCAGATGAGTCCCGCCATTGACGCCGTCCAGACCGCTTACTCCGGCCTTTGCCGCGACATCCGCGGATTTTGCGCTGTCGTCGTAAAAGCAAGTTATCTGCGGGCGTTAATGTAAGTTCACTTGCCGTGGGAAGCTTTTTCTGGACCGTCATTTCAAAGGTGTCGGTGCGCGACTCATACTCGGCATCTCCGGCTTTGGTCACAGTAATTACAGTGCTCACAGCCGGTCAGAAAGAGTTCTTCCAATGCGGGCTTTATGATGATAGGCTCGATATTGCCCATGAGCCGCCTCCTTCGCTTTAGAAGCGATATGCTGTGAAACATAATCCAACTTGCTGCTTTGTTTATCAGATAAATTGACTTTTGTAATCCACTCAAAGTATGATTGTGTGGGGAAGACAAAATATTTTTAAAGCTGGATGGCGCGCAATAAAGTTCGCCAGTTGAGAACGCATCGCTTGACACTTCCAAGTGATGCTGTTATCATTATATATAGTAGTATCCATGTCTTTCCTACGCTTTACTCGTTTCGGATCACCCGTCCCGGAATTCCGACTGAAGTGAAAATGCGCAAGTATGTTCAGCCATGTGTGACAGACAGCGTCCGGAGGCAATGCATTGTGTCTCCTTTCAAACCGCGACCCGCCGTTTTGGGCTCGCGGTTTTTTTAAGCGGAACATACAGGGATCTGTGAGCGGCAGTCGTATGTCCGAAGGATCTCGGAACAAACTGAGCAGAGACGGGAACCCGGAAAATGTATGAAGCCCGTCCAATTATATTGATATGGGAGGAACAGTCTATGAGGTATAGCATTGAGGGCGCACCGATGCCTGTCGTCATTTGCGAGCTTGAGCCAAACGAAGTCATGATAACCGAGCGTGGCAGCATGAGCTGGATGAGCCCCAACATGAAGATGGAAACGACCACCGGCGGCGGGATCGGCAAGGCGCTCGGCCGTATGTTCGCGGGCGAAGCCATGTTTCAAAATCGCTACACTGCAAAGGGCGGCGCGGGCATGATTGCCTTCGCTTCCAGTTTCCCCGGCGATATCCGCGCTTTCGACATTGCCCCCGGCAGAGAACTCGTTGTCCAGAAAAGAGGCTTCCTTGCAAGCGAAGCGGGTGTCACGCTTTCGGTGTTCTTCCAAAAGAAACTCGGCGCCGGCTTCTTCGGGGGAGAAGGCTTCATTTTGCAGAAGCTTTCGGGCAACGGAACGGCTTTCTGCGAATTTGACGGCTATGTGAAGGAATATGTACTCCAGCCCGGCCAGTCCATCATTGTCGATACCGGCTATCTCGCCGCCATGGACGCCTCTTGCTCGATGGAGATCAAAACGATCGCGGGCGCGAAAAATATGCTCTTCGGCGGTGAGGGTGTTTTCAACACCGTAATCACCGGCCCCGGCAGAGTATATCTCCAAAGCATGCCCATCAGCAGTGTCGCTGCGGAAATCAGTCGTTTTATACCCTCCTCAAATTAAGCGTGTAATCCAACAATTCAAACAGAATGCGGGAGAGCCAGCCGTCTGCAATGTACAGACGGCTGGCTCTCCCATGTATTTTATTGAGTCCCATTGGCATTGGCACTCTGGAGTCTACGGCGCTTGTGCGCATACATCAGATCGTCGATCTCCTTTTGGAAGTCAAATGCGTTCTTTCCGGACCGGACATCATAAACGCGGTAGCCCATACTGAAGCTTAACTTGTATGGCCGATTGCTCTCCGCATTAAAACGGTCAAGCCGCTCATAGATACGCACAATGATCGCTTCCAGCTCCTCCTCGCTGGACAAGTCAAGAACAATGCAGAATTCGTCCCCGCCATAGCGGGCAAGCAGATCGTTCGTTCGAATGCTCTCGCGCAGGATGGCAACGGTGTCCGCAAGTGCAAGATCGCCGACGTCGTGGCCGAATTGGTCATTGATAAGCTTAAAGTTGTCGAGATCTATGAGGATAGCCGCAAAGGTCTTATCGCTGCTGCTCGACCGGACACATTCGCGCATATGACGATCCAGCTTTCTGCGATTGTACGCCCCGGTAAGATAGTCAATGTTTATGTTGCCATTTTGAATATGTACAAAGACGATCAGCTCCGAAAAAGAAAGTCCGCTCAGGGTGAGTGACGAACCGTAATTCAGAGCCTGCAGGATACCGCATGCAAGCGGCGGGACAGCGAAAAATTGAAGCGTGAAAATATGGCGCGCCTCAATGCGGGCGTGATTTGCAAGAATGAATATCTCGGAGAACAAGAGCATCAGAGTCATCAGAAGCATAGGAACAAAAAAGAGCGGCCCGCGATGATAGAGATTGCTGCTGTCAAAATAGAAGACCAAGCCAGAAACAATGGAGGAAACAGACAGGATGACATTTGCAAGGAAAATACAGGAAAATGCGCTTACCCATTTATCCGCCCTTTCTTCATTTCCGGGAAATAGCGCACAACCGACATAGCGCATCCAAAAGACAAGCGGCAGTGGGACAAGTGCAAAGGAGAGGCCGATTGTGGATCGGGCAAACTCGTGAAGAATGCCGCTTCTTCCGGTGGCCTTTGTCATCATATCCAGAATGATCAATAGAACGGTCGTTTCAAGCATATGGATGAACGCTCTTTGCTGCCGATCCCGGTTTTCTATGTTCTGCAAAACGTTTATAATGATGAATATAAGTAAAAAGAAAGAATATAAATCGCAATAAAACCAGCCCGGCATATCTATGTCTCCGCCTCCTCTCTCGCACACCGAAGAATTATATCGCGCTCTGCGCGTGAACCGGGTCGAAACGGCCCGTAATAAGCGTGCATCAACGTTTCTTTTATTTAATAATGCTTTCGCTATTTTTTATGCTGCATATAATAATATGTATGGGGTCAAAGGCCGCCGCCTAACGCGCAAGGGTATTGAAGCCGTTTTCGTCGACAAGGCCATACTCGGCAGGAATATCGTTTGTATGCGTATAGAAAACCTCTGCCTGCATCTGGCGGAAGTAGGCCATTGCAAAGTCGCGGAAATCCATGGCATTGCGGTTGTCCTTTATGTTTTCGCTGTAACTGAAGCCGAAGTAGCCCTGGCGGTCCTCCTGCGGCGCCAAAACCTCGACCGCGTGGTCATAAAGCTCCGGACGATCATTCATGTAGAGACTGGGCATAAAGGCGTAGCCCATACCGCAGCCGACGGCGCGCGTGAGAACATCCAGATCGTTCGACTCGCAAACAATATCCATCTCCATTCCCGACTTTTCATAGAGCGGCTCGACCTTCCAGCGTATCGCAGAATCTTTCGGGCTTGTAACAAGCTTTTCTCCTCGCAGATCCTCAAAATGAATCACCCGCTTTTTCAAAAGCGGGTGTCCCGGTGGGAGCAAAATCCATCCAACGTCATAAAATGCAAGCTCCGTGACAATACCGCTTGCCGCGCCTTGATTGATCGGGGGATAGGTGAGTGCAAAATCGGCTTCACCGGTCTTGAGCGCATCAAGCATTTCAGTGTAGGAACTGTAAAAAATCGATACTGTATAATTGGAATGGTTTTTATAGAATTTTTCGATCAGGTCCGGCGTATAGGCTTCGGTATTCGACAAAAGCGTAATGTTGCGTCCCTGCCGGTCCAGCATAAGGTCCATTTCGTTATAAAGATTGTCCATGCTTGCGAGAACCTTTCTGGCCTGCGTATAGAAAGCCTCGCCATATTTGTTGAGCTTTATCTGCCGGCCCACCTTGTCAAACAGTCTTGCGCCGATTTCCTCCTCGATCTGACCGATCACCTTGGTGAGATAGGGCTGGGCTACACCGAGCTTATTGGCCGCCTTGGTAACATGCTCCAACTCTGCCGTCATGCAGAAGTAACGGAGATCGCGCAGTTCCATAATCTTACCTCCACCTTACTCGTAAAATGTATATGTCAAAAATTATGCTTTTAATTTGACAGACGTTTTTCCCGTGTTTTGCAGCCTGTAGCGCAGGCTGGGCGTTGGCGAAGTGAAACTTGTGCAAATTGGTTTTATTCCATGCTTTTCAAAGGCGCTGCTTTGGACTTATTCCTATAACATATTAGTTATATTTTGCTTTTAAATTATATTATAAATCATAGCTTCCTTAAAATATATATCCCATTCAACGAATTATTGGACTCGAAGCTTTAAAATATGTACAATTTAACCGAAAGCAGGGGGCTGGGAGCGGTTTCCGCTCATGGAAGAGTCGGACCAACACGTTCCCCGTAAAAGATGGCAGGGGTATATGCGAAGAAAGGAAGGGTTCAAATGGCGGAAAGAAATCTCAACATCGACTGGAAAAAATACTACGAGGAGCATCAGGTGACAACCGAATTTGTCGCGAAGAATTGCTTTAAGGATCACGACCGCTGGTGGATTGGCCAGTGCTCACAGGTGCCGTATCCTCTTTTGGATTATCTCTATGAGCACATGGAGGACTACCATGACATTTTTATGATGTATAACTGCATGGATACGCCGCTCGATATGATGTTCGACCCCGCATCCAAAAAGCATTTCCGCATGAACTCCATGTTCTGCGTTCCGCTCGAGCGAATGTCCGGAGAGATGGGCATTATGGAATATGCCGGCGCAAACTACGACCAGCTCGATCAGGCTCCGTTTGCCTACGGCTGCGACAAGCTTGTCATCGGGGTATGCCCACCGGATGAAAACGGCTGGTGCAATACCGGGGGCTACGGCGTCTCCGTTGCGCGCACGATCTGTCAGCGCCCGGAATTCAAGCTCCGTATTGCGTACATAGACCCGACGGGGCAGTTCCCGATGGGCGGCAATGTCGAGGATACCTCCCTGCACGTCTCCGAATTTGATTATTTCGTGCAGTCTCCGCGCGAAATGATTCCCATTCCGACGGCCGAGCCGCAGGAGATCGATAAAAAGATCGGTTCCTACATCCTGCCCTATATCCACAGCGGCGACAAGCTGCAGATCGGATTCGGGGGCCTGGGGGAAAATATTCTTTCAAACCTCAAGGGCATCGGGAAATTCGAGATCTTCTCCGAGGTTGCGAACGACTCCATGGCCACGCTCTGCAAGGAGGGCGTTATCACCAAAATCACCGCCTGCAGCCCCGGCGCGACCAGCGTTGATTTCTTCAAGTTCTGTTCTGAGGACCCCCGCGCGAGGCTCGTCGGCACAGACATCGGCCTCAATCCTTTCGTTATCATGCAGCAGGAAAACCTCGTCTGCATCAACCAGGCCTTTATGTGCGACCTGATCGGTCAAATCTGTGCCGAAGCGCAGGGACTCAAGGTTTATAGCGGCACCGGCGGCTCCTTTGCCTATATTTATGGCGCAACACGCGCTAAAAACGGCCGCAGCTTCATCTGCATCCGTTCGACCTTTACCGACCATGACGGCAAAGTGAACTCAAACGTTGTTCCGTGGCTGCCCGAAGGCTCCATCGTCACGACGCTGAAAAACTTCGTCATGTACATCGTCACCGAGTATGGGGTGGCAGACGTTTTCTGCAAGACCCTCAAGGACCGCATCCGCGCCATTATTAAGATCGCACACCCCGACTTCCGTCAGGAGCTCAAAGACAAGATCAACACGACCCCGCTGATCGGCGAGGACGACTGGGATGGTGTGGACCTCTTCGACAACATAGAGAAATAACCTGCCGGCAGCAGGCCGAAGCCATACACACCTTTACTCCTCGGAAAGACGCCGTGAAGCAGCACTTCACGGCGTCTTTCCTTTTTGGCGCTGTCCGTCTGATACGCACAGCACAGGAAAGACCGTCTGCATCTGCATTTTTCGATTTAGTTCGATAAAACAAGCGCTTTCAGTCTCGTCAGATCCCGTTTTAATGCGTTTGATCAGTTAATATTTTCGTAACATTCTTCTTTACAAGAACACTGCGCTGTGCTAATATATACAAAAATGGTCGCTTTGTGTATCACGCTTTAACGCGTTATTGATACAAATCATTAATGGAGGTTCAAACATGAGGAACACGAAAAAGTATGTTGCGCTCCTGCTTTCTGTCGTGATGCTGATCGGCGTCATGGCTGGCTGCGGCACCAAGACAAGCACAGAGTCCGCTGCCAACGGCACCGCAACGACCGGTGAAAAGGACTTCGATCTTGCGATCTGTGTCGCTTCCGAACCGGAAACCATTGACCCGGCGCTCAACTCCGCAGTTGACGGTGCCATCATGCTCTGCCACTTTGACGAAGGACTTGTCAAATGGGTAGACGACGGCAAAGGCAATGCCAAGCTCGAGATGGGCCAGGCAGAGACGATGGACAAGGTCGTCAACTCTGACGGCACCGTCACCTACACCTTTAAGCTCCGCGACGACATCAAGTGGAGCGATGGCGAACCCGTCAAAGCCAGCGACTTCGTCTACAGCTGGCAGCGTCTTGTTGATCACAACACCGCTTCCCCGTACAACTATCAGCTCGACATGGTCAAGGGTTACTCCGAGATCGCTGAGGGCACACCCACCGGCAACAAGATCAAGGACGAGGACGGCAATGACGTCGATGAACTGAGCTATGCCGACGCTTCTACGCTTGCCGTTTCCGCACCGGACGACAAGACCTTTGTTGTTACGCTCTCTTATGACTGCCCGTACTTCAAGGAGATCTGCGCATTCCCGTCCACCTATCCGGTCCGCAAGGATATCATTGAGAAGAACGGCGACCAGTGGACTTTCAGCCCGGAGACCTATGTCACCAACGGACCGTACAAGATGAGCGAGTGGGTCCACAACTCCTACATCAAGGCTGTCAAGAACGACAACTACTATGATGTCGAGAACCTCGGCCCCAAGACCATCACTTTCCAGCTCATGGACGACGCAAACTCCATCTACAGCGCGTTCAAGAGCGGTACGCTTCAGTTCATTGAGACCGTTCCGAACGACGAGATCGAGACGCTGCTCTCCAGCGGCGATCTGAAGGTCGTTGATTACCTCGGTACCTACTATGTTTCTATCAACAATCAGAAAGCTCCGTTTGACAACCCCAAGGTCCGCGAAGCTTTCTCCCTTGCGATCGACCGCAACTATATCGTCAACAAGGTCACGCAGACCGGTGAAGTCCCCGCAACCGCATTTGTGCCCTCCGGCGTTTCCGATGCTGACAGCACCAGCGATAAGGATTTCCGCACTGTCGGCGGCGAATACTACTCCGTCAAGGACAGCGACTATGAGGCAAACTGCGAGAAGGCCAGACAGCTCCTCGCCGAAGCCGGCTACCCGGACGGACAGGGCTTCCCGACCGTCGAATACCTCTATAACACCGACGACCGCCACAAGGCTATCGCCGAAGCGCTCCAGCAGCAGTGGAAGACCGTCCTCGGCGTCGATGTCACTCTGAACAACCAGGAGTGGGGCGTCTTCACCGCGACCCGCAGAAACGGTAACTATCAGCTCGCCCGCGACGGCTGGATTGCTGACTACAACGATCCGTGCACCTTCCTTGACATGTTCAAGAGCGGCGGCGGCAACAACGATCCGAAATACAGCAACGCAGAGTACGACAAGTATATCGACGCTGCCAAGAGCACTTCCGATCAGGCTGAGCGCATGAAAAGTTTCCATGCGGCAGAAGACATCCTCATGAAGGATGCCGGCCTTGCTCCGATCTACTTCTACACCCAGAAGTATATGATCGACCCGAGCATTCAGGGCATGTACTACACCCCGCTCGGATACTTCTTCTTCAACCACTGCACAAAGGCCGCGAAGTAATCATCGCGTCATCTCAAGGCCGCCCTTCGGGGCGGCCTTTTTCTATCCTTACAAACATGGCGAAAAGCAACAAAACGGCGGCGATTTTCAGAAAATGTTAGGAAACTATTGCGGATTGCAATTCCCCATGCATTTTGGTATAAATAGATTAACGCGTGACTCAGCACATTAGTGTGTTAAACATGCGAATTTTGTAATGGAGGCACATCCAATGAAAAAGCCGTTTGTAACGCTTGAGCAGCTCAATGAGTTTTCCAAAACCTACCCCACACCTTATCACCTTTATGATGAAAAGGGCATACGGGAAAACGCACGAAAGCTTTACAAGGCCTTTTCCTGGAACAAGGGATTCCGCGAATATTTCGCGGTAAAGGCCACTCCCAACCCCACCATTATGAACATTCTTAAAGAAGAGGGCTGCGGCATGGACTGCTCCTCCCTTACGGAACTGATGCTCTGCGAACGCTGCGACATCACGGGCGAGAACATCATGTTCTCCTCGAATGACACGCCGCTTGAGGACTTTCAACTCGCAGACAAGCTCGGTGCCACCATCAACCTTGACGACATCACACATATTGATTTTCTGGAAAGGGCAATTGGCCGCATCCCCGAAAAAATTTCCTGCCGCTACAATCCGGGCGGAAATTTTGAGATCTCCAACACGATCATGGATACGCCGGGCGACTCCAAATATGGCATGACAAAGCCGCAGATGTTTCAGGCGTTTCGTCTTTTGAAAGAAAAGGGCGCAAAGGAATTCGGCATCCACGCTTTTCTCGCTTCCAACACCGTAACGAACGACTATTATCCGACGCTTGCAGCCGTTTTGTTCCGCCTTGCGGTTGAGCTCAAAAACGAGCTGGACGTACATATCAGCTTCATAAACCTCTCCGGCGGCGTCGGCATTCCTTACCGCGAGGATCAGCAGCCGGCAGACATCGAAGCCATAGGGGAGCGCGTGCGCAAGGTCTATGATCAGATCCTCGTACCCGCCGGCATGGGCGACATCGCCATCTACACGGAGATGGGCCGCTACATGCTCGGACCCTACGGCTGCCTCGTCACGACAGCTATTCACCAGAAGCACATCCACAAGGACTACATCGGTCTGGATGCCTGCGCCTGCAACCTCATGCGTCCGGCGATGTACGGTGCATACCACCATATCACCGTCATGGGGAAAGAAGCAGCGCCCGAGGATCATCTCTACGATATCGTCGGCGGCCTTTGCGAAAACAACGACAAGTTTGCGATCGACCGCTGGCTGCCGCGCATCGACATCGGCGATTTCGTCGTCATCCACGATACAGGCGCGCACGGCCATTCGATGGGCTACAACTACAACGGCAAGCTCCGTTCGGCGGAGGTCCTGCTGTGCGAGGACGGCTCAACGAAGCTTATCCGCCGCGCGGAAACACCCGACGACTATTTTGCCACGCTGAATTTCTGACAGCCTGTCGCTTTGAACCAAATACCGTTCTCCAGCCGCTGAAAGCCGCGTTTTGGCTTTCAGCGGCTTTCCTGTGTCTCCTCAAGCTTTTCGACCGCCGAGGCTGACACCTCATACGCCGTACGCCGCTCCGGTTCGCCGCCGACATTCTTTATGTAGCTGCGGGACTGTACACGGCCGGTGAGCATGATCCGGTCGCCTACTTTCAGTTCCGCCGCGCGCCGCGCATTGAGTCCCCACGCGATGCAGGGGAGATAGTCCGAGTGGCCGCAGGGCCGGTTGACTGCCAGCAGCAGATCACAGATCTCACGCCCCATCGGTGTCACGCGCATCACGGGCTCCTTGCAGACCGTACCCCGGAGCACGATCCTGTTCTCCGGCTCGTCCGCGCAGAAAGACGCTGAGAGTGCGTAAACGAAAATCACAAGCTTGTTCCCGACTCCGCTCTTGTTGTTGTAAGAGCGGAGTTCGCCTTCCACGCGGAGCATCGGACTGCCATCCGGTTCGAGCGCGGAGAGCAGTTCCTCGCCGCAGATCACATTGAGCACATCTTCCGTCCCGGAAAGGCGCGGTACGCGCAGGGGAAAGGTATATAGCCGCCTGCCACGGCTCAGGTGCGAAAAAGCGATCTCTCCGTCCAGTGTGCCGCAGAGCACCGTTCTGTTTTCAGTCACATCGATTTCCATAGCTGCCTCCGTTTCGGAACGCCGCCGCCGGCGGCGTTCCTTTTTATCATTCTGAAATACCTGTCATAGCCTATTCGATTCGGACAGCCGTTATGCCCGCCGGAAGTCAGCGTTTGCATCCAGTGAAAATATGGAATAGGACTGCAAAAATGACCAATCCTAGCCTAATTTATGCAAGATTTCATTCATTCATTTTACCGGATAGCACTTTAAAGGACTACTTCGCTCGATAATTACCTCATTATGACAGAAATCAAGCAAAAACTCTATATTTTGTGCGTTTAATTTGTCTGAAGTCCTTGACGGCACTGCATAATTGATATAATATCTTAAAGAATGTTCCCGATTTTCCGGAACGGGCCGACATTTCAACAATCGGGAAATGCACGACAGAGAAAAACAGGAAGTGAAAATATGGCAAAGTACACCTTAAAAAGGCTCGGCTGGGCGATACTCACCTTGTTCGTTATCGCAAGCCTGACCTTTTTATTGATGAACAGCATCCCCGGCGGACCGTGGCAGAGCGAAAAGGCCCTGTCCGCACAAACGATCCAAGCCTTGAATGAAAAGTATGGCCTGGACAAACCGCTCTACGTCCAGCTCGGCGTCTATCTCAAAAACATCTGTCAGGGAGACATGGGCGTTTCCTTCAAGATGCAGAAAAACCGTCCGGTCCTCGACATTATCCGAGAGATGTTCCCGGTTTCCGCAAAAGTCGGCTTCTTCGCACTTTTGTGGGCCGTCATTGTCGGCGTTCCATTGGGCTGTATCGCCGCCTATAAACGAGGCAGCTGGGTCGACAGTCTGCTTCGCGTGATCTGCACGATCGGCGTTTCGATACCAAGCTTCGTCATAGCGTCTTTGCTGCTTGCGCAGTTTGCGGGCGCGAACGAGGCTACGCGCATCTTCCCGACAATCTTTGACGCTTCGATGGGCGCCAAATCCTATGTTTTGCCCTGCTTTGCACTGGGTCTTTACCCGATGTGCTACACAGCGCGTCAGGCCAGAAGCTCCATGCTCGACGCTCTCGGTCAGGACTACATAAAAACCGCGCGCGCAAAGGGCCTTACAACAAACCGCATCATCTTTAAGCATGCACTGCGGAATGCGCTCATTCCGGTCATCACTTTCCTCGGGCCCGAAATCGCATTCGTCTTCTGCGGCGGCTTCGTCATTGAGAAAGTTTTCTCCATTCCCGGACTCGGCCGTTACTTCGTCCAGAGCATACTTGCGCGTGATTATCCGGTCATCATGGGTACGACCATCTTCCTCGCGGCTTTCATCATTCTCATGAATTTCGTCGTCGATATTCTCTACCATGTGGTCGATCCGCGTATCGAACTTGCTGGAGGTAATTGACGATGGACAACTTTAAACGTGCAAAGTTCGGCACCATGCAGCCGGACATTGAGAACCTGCTCGAGCTGAAGCCGGAGGATTTTGCCCCGGCAACAGAGGAGCAGAAAGAGTCTTTCATTCAGGAGCGTCCGAGCACCTCCTATTGGAAAGATGCTTGGAGACGTCTCAAGAAGAACCGTGTTGCCATGGTCGCTCTCGGCATCATCATCTTTTTGATCCTCTTTGCGTTCGTTGGGCCGAGCCTTGTACCTTACGGCTATGCGCAGTTCAACAAGGGCGCTGAAAACCTTTATCCCTGGCACTACTCTCTGGAAGATCAGAAGCTGATCGACAGCTTCAACAACGGCGATGACGAGGCTCGTTTGCAGTCCGCGCTGGAAGCTGCCGAAAAGGAGAAGGGATCAAAGCTCACCTCCATTGAAAGGGCCAAGATCACGGCACAGGTAAATACCTCCAAGGGTGATCTGGACACTTTCCTCAAGGAAAATAACATCCACAAAAAGTGGTTTGGATATTCGACCAGCGAGCTGCAGCGGATCGAAAACGGCGAAAAGGTTTTTCCGCATGTCTTCGGAACCGATAAAAACGGCCGCGATATTCTCGTCCGCATTATGGTCGGCACCCGCGTTTCGATGCTCGTCGGCATCTTCGCGGCCCTGCTGGTTCTGGTCATCGGTGCACTTTACGGCTCCATCTCCGGTTTCTTCGGCGGACTCACCGATACCATCATGATGCGTATTGCCGAGCTGATCTACTCCATTCCGGAGATCCTGCTCGTGCTGCTCATCTCCGTCACCCTCCAGCCCGCGCTCATCGCATTTAAAGACAGCGGCAACGGCTTCTGGCACAACCTTGTCGGCGTCATGGGACCGAACCTCATTTCCATGTTCATCGCGTTCGGCCTTCTCTATTGGGTCACGATGGCGCGTATCATCCGCGGTCAGATCCTCCAGCTCAAAGAGCAGGAATTTGTCACCGCCGCGAAAGCGCTCGGCGCAAGTTCCGGCCGCATCATCAAAAAACACCTTCTGCCGAACTGCGTCGGTCAGATCGTCGTTACGACCTGCCTGCAGATCCCTTCGGCGATCTTTCTGGAATCCTTCCTCTCTTACCTCGGCGTCGGTGTTTCCGCACCAATGACAAGCCTTGGTTCCATGTGTTCGGACGCACTCAGCGGCGTTCAGACTTACGGTTATCGCCTTGTGATCCCGGCGCTCATTTTGAGCATTATGATCCTGGCGTTCAACCTCTTCGGCGACGGACTGCGCGATGCGCTTGATCCGCGCCTGAAGAAATAAGAGGGGAGGAAGCACTTTGGATAACGAAAACGACAAGAAGCTGCTCGAAGTCAAGGATCTGAAGGTTTCCTTCTTCACACCGGCAGGCGAAGTCAAAGCCGTCGGCGGCATCTCTTACGAGCTCAACAAGGGCGAAGTGATGGGCATCGTCGGCGAGTCCGGCTCCGGCAAAAGCGTCGAAGCCTATTCCATCATGGGCCTGCTCCAGTCGCCCGGTAAGGTGATTGGCGGCTCTATTACGTTCGAGGGCGAAGATGTTCTCGCCTTCAACAAGGATCAGATGACAAATTTCCGGGGAAATAAGGTCGCGATGATTTTCCAGAACCCCATGACCTGCCTCAACCCCGTTTATACGATTGGCAACCAGCTTGTGGAAGCCCTGCAGGCACACAACAAGAACATTTCTAACGAGGACGCGAAAAAACGTGCCATGGAAATGCTGGAGTTTGTCGGCATCAACAATGTCGAAAAGCGCATGGAACAGTACCCGCATGAGTTTTCCGGCGGTATGCGTCAGCGCGTTATGATCGCAATGGGTCTGATCTGCTCTCCGAAGCTTCTGATTGCCGACGAACCGACCACCGCGCTTGATGTCACCATCCAGGCGCAGATCATCGAATTGATGAAGTCCATCCAACAGCGTACCGGCATGGGCATCATCTTCAT
Organism: Oscillospiraceae bacterium; assembly: GCA_050943775.1. Classification (GTDB taxonomy): domain Bacteria; phylum Bacillota; class Clostridia; order Oscillospirales; family Oscillospiraceae; genus UBA2658. The sequence goes on along the minus strand of JBMNPV010000011.1, from coordinate 27,005 downwards.
CACCCACAACCTCGGCGTTGTCGCGGAGATCTGCGATAAGGTCTCCGTCATGTATGCAGGCCGCATTGTTGAACAGGGTCCCGTGGACGACATCTTCTACAAGCCCGCGCACCCTTATACGCTAGGTCTGCTCCGCTCCATGCCGCGCGTCGACGCGGACAGTTACGAGCGCCTCATTCCGATCGAGGGCACCCCGGTCGATATGCTCAACCCGCCGGACGGCTGCCCGTTCGCGCCGCGCTGCGAGAACTGCATGCAGATCTGCCTAAAGAAAATGCCGCCCTATGTTGAGGTCGGGGAAAACCACCGCAGCGCCTGCTGGCTCCGCGTAAAAGACCAGATGGACAAGAAGGAGGAGCAGAAATAATGGAAGACAAGACGCTTCTCCAGGTCACGAACCTGCGCAAGTATTTCCCGGTCGCCGGCTTCAAAGGCCTCGGTGTACAGGCTGTTGAAAATGTTTCGCTCGAGATCAAAAAGGGCGAAACGCTCGGACTTGTCGGTGAATCCGGCTGCGGCAAAACAACGCTTGGCCGCACCATTCTTCGCCTGCATGAGCCGACCTCCGGTCGTATCGTCTATGACGGTCGTCCCATCTACGACAGCGGCAACTTTGACGTTCCGACACTCGACCGCGACGGCAATGTTGTTCTCGGTACGGACGGACAGCCCTTGATGCACAAGTCCAAAAAGTGTGCCGTCGATATGCTGCCGTATCGCCGCAAAATGCAGATCATCTTCCAAGACCCGTCCGCTTCACTTGACCCGCGTATGACGGTCGGCGAGATCATCGGCGAGGCCATCGACATTCACAAGCTCGCTAAAAGCAAGGCCGAGCGTGCGGAAATGATCAAGGAGCTGCTTTCCAGCGTCGGTCTCAACACCGAGCACGCCAACCGCTTTCCGCACGAGTTCTCCGGCGGTCAGCAGCAGCGTGTAGGCATTGCCCGCGCGCTTGCGGTAAAACCCGAATTCATCGTCTGCGACGAGCCGATTTCGGCGCTGGACGTTTCCATTCAGTCGCAGATCGTCAATATGCTCGAGGATATGCAGGAGAGCAGGGGTCTGACCTATCTCTTCATTGCGCACGACATCTCCGTTGTCCGCCACATCTCCAACCGCATCGGCGTTATGTATCTCGGCTCCCTCGTCGAGCTTGGCGAGAGCTACGAGCTCAACAAGCATCCGCTCCACCCCTACACGAAGACCCTGCTCTCCGCTGTACCGGTGCCGGATCCCGAGGCCAACCGCCAACGCCAGCGCATTGTCCTCGAAGGCGACATTCCGAGCCCGATGAATCCGCCCTCCGGCTGCCGTTTCCACACGCGCTGTCCGCATGCGACCGCCGAATGCAGCGAATGCGTCCCCGAATTTAAAGAATACGACAAGGGCCATTGGGCCGCATGTCACCATATCGGTTAACACAAAAGAGAGACCGCAAGGTCTCTCTTTTTCCGCCTATGTGAAAACGGAAAAATCAAGCGGTATTTTGCTGAATTTCCAGTTGACAGGCTTCTGCACTCATGGTATCATATCACGAAATGAGCAAATGAGCAGAAAGGGGGCAGCCCGATGAACTGCATGATTCAGGGCGCGCAGATTTACGAAAACGGTGCATTCCTGAAAAAGGATATTTTGATCGAAGACGGCAGGATCTCCACCATCGCCGTCACGCTTCCGATTTTCCCCGGTGTCTCTGTTTATAAATTTGACAATTGTTTTGTTTTTCCCGGTTTTTCAGATGTTCACGTTCATCTGCGAGAGCCGGGTTTTTCTTTTAAAGAAACCATTGCCACCGGCACGGCGGCGGCGGCGCGCGGGGGCTTCACGTCCGTCTGCACCATGCCAAACCTCGATCCGGTCCCGGATTGTGCCGAAACCCTCGCACAGGAGCTGCATCTCATCCGGCAGGACGCATGCGTACATGTCTTCCCTTACGGCAGCATTACAGCCGGGGAGAGAGGGAACGCACTCTCTGAGATGGACGAGCTGGCGCCTTTGGTCTGCGCGTTTTCGGACGACGGGGTCGGCGTTCAGGACGAGGCGCTTATGGAGGGGGCCATGCGCCGGGCAAAATCACTCGGCAAGCTGATCGTCTCGCACTGTGAGATGAACGCTCTTCTGCGCGGCGGCTGCGTCCATGACGGGGTCTACGCCCACGCACACGACCTGCCCGGCATTTCCTCGGAAAGCGAGTGGCGCATGGTCGAGCGAGACATCAGACTCGTACGTAAAACCGGATGCAGCTACCATGTCTGCCATGTCTCGACAAAGGAGAGCGTGGATCTCATCCGCCGCGCAAAAGCCGAGGGCCTCGACGTGAGCTGCGAGACAGCACCGCACTACCTCACGCTCTGCGACGAAGACCTGCAGGATGATGGCCGCTTCAAAATGAACCCGCCCATCCGCTCGCGTGCCGACCGCGAAGCTTTGATTGAAGGCGTAAAAGACGGCACGGTTGACATAATTTCAACAGACCACGCCCCGCACACTGCCGAAGAGAAGTCCGGCGGCCTGCGCGGCGCGAAAAACGGTGTGGTGGGCCTTGAAACCGCGTTTCCTGTGCTGTACACAGAGCTTGTAAAGCCCGGCGTGATCACGCTTGAAAGGCTTGTCGAGCTTCTGCACGACGCACCAATGCGCCGCTTTGGGATCGGCACACCGCTCGCGCCCGGGCAGCCGGCGGATCTGACGGTCTTTGACCTCTGCGGCAAATACACCGTCGATCCGACAGAATTCAAAACGATGGGTCGCGCCACGCCCTTTGAAGGCTGGCGCGTAAACGGCCGCTGCCTGCTGACGATGGTCGGCGGCGAGCCGATTTGGAAGGAGGAACGAAAACATTGATCGAAGACAAATTTTTTACGGTCGAGTTTAACGACGCTCTGACAGATTCAGTTTACATAATGAATCTGTGTGGCACCCCCGGCGAGAACAGCAAGCCGGGACAGTTCGTAAACATTGATGTGCCGGGCTATTTTCTGCGCCGTCCAATCTCGATCTGCGATGTTTCAGAGGACAGTCTCACGCTAGTCTACAAGGTCGTCGGGGGCGGCACGGATCGGCTTAGCGAAATCAATCCCGGCGAAACGCTGGACATTCTGACGGGCCTCGGCAACGGGTTTGACATTGAAAAGTCCGGAGAGCATCCGCTGTTGCTCGCGGGCGGCGTCGGCGCGCCGCCGCTCTTTCTGCTAGCAAAGCGCCTGATCGCAGCAGGGAAGACACCGACCGTCATTCTCGGCTTCAATACGGAGGAGGATATTTTTTTCGACAGGGCTTTCACCGATCTCGGCTGTGATGTTTACATAACAACTGTGGACGGGAGCTGCGGTCTGGAGGGCGTCGTCACCGACGCGCTCGGTGTCTGCGGTGAATATGACTATACCTTCGCTTGCGGCCCGCTGCCGATGCTCCGCGCGGTGTATGACAAGGCGGGCGTTGACGGGCAGTACAGCTTTGAAGCGCGCATGGGCTGCGGCTTCGGCGTCTGCATGGGCTGCACGATCGAGACAAAAAACGGACCGAAGCGCGTCTGCAAGGAAGGTCCGGTCTTTGAAAAGGGGGAGATCCTATGGTGAAGACAGAAGTCTGTCTCAGTGGCGTCACACTCAAAAATCCAGTCATTCCCGCGAGCGGCACCTTCGGCTTCGGGCGCGAGTTTGCGGACTTCTATGATCTCAACTGCCTCGGCAGCCTCTCAATAAAAGGTACAACGGTCGATCCCCGCTTCGGAAATCGGAGCCCGCGCATCGCGGAAGTGCCGTCCGGCATGCTCAACGCCGTCGGACTGCAAAATCCGGGGCTGGACGCTGTCGTAAACGAAGAGCTTCCGGCGCTCGCCGAGTGCTTTAACGGCCCGGTCGTTGCGAATATCAGCGGCTTTTCGGTGGACGAATATGTCCGCTGCGCAAAGGCCATGGATGCAGTTCCGAATGTCGGCATCATCGAGGTCAACGTGAGCTGCCCGAACGTCCACGGCGGCGGCATGGCTTTCGGCACCGACCCGAAAGCGGCAGCCGAGGTCACAAGGGCGGTAAAGGCCGCGACGAAGAAGCCGGTTTACATAAAATTATCCCCGAATGTCACGGACATCGCGGAGATCGCCCTCGCCGTCGAGGAGGCGGGCGCGGACGGACTTTGTCTTATCAACACGCTGCTCGCCATGCGCATCGACCTGAAAACCAAAAAGCCGCTTCTTGGAAACACGTTCGGCGGGCTCTCCGGCCCGGCGGTATTCCCCGTAGCGCTACGAATGGTCTGGCAGGTGTATGAGGCCGTCAAAATCCCGATCATCGGCGCGGGCGGCATTTCTTCGGCAGAGGATGTGCTTGAAATGATGCTCGCCGGCGCGACGGCGGTCGAGGTCGGTTCAGCAAACCTCAAGAACCCTTTCGCGGCAAAAGAGATCATCGAAGACCTACCGAGGGTCATGGCGATGTATCATATCGAAAACTTGGTTGACATAATTGGAGGAGCGCACAAATGACAAAGGATGTGATCGTGGCCTGTGACTTTGCGGACCGGGCAGAAATACTGGCATTTCTGGACAGATTTGAAGGCCGCAAGCCCTTTGTGAAGATCGGCATGGAGCTTTTTTACGCCGAGGGACCGGACATCGTGCGTGAGATCAAGGCGCGCGGACACAAGATCTTTCTCGATCTCAAGCTCCACGATATTCCGAACACCGTGAAAAAGTCGATGGCGGTGCTCTCGAAGCTCGACGTTGACATGGTAAATGTCCACGCGGCAGGCAGCTCCGAGATGATGCGCGCGGCGCTCGAGGGGCTGACGCGGCCAGACGGCACGCGGCCTTTGCTCATCGCCGTGACGCAGCTCACTTCGACCAGCGAGGAGCGGATGCAAAAGGAGCTTCTAATTTCAGAGTCGCTGCCGGAGACTGTGCTGCACTATGCGGAAAACGCCAAAAACTCCGGACTCGACGGCGTTGTGTGCTCGCCCTTGGAGGCCGGGAGCGTCAAGACCCGCTGCGGCGCGGAATTTCTTACCATCACTCCGGGTGTGCGCTTTGCGGACAGTGCAAAGGACGATCAGTCCCGCATCGCGACGCCGGCAAAGGCACGGGAGCTTGGAAGCGACTGCATCGTTGTTGGCCGTCCCATCACGCAGGCTGACGACCCTGTCGCGGCCTATATGAGATGCGTAAACGAGTTTTTATCATAAAAGGAGACACCATGAAAGAGATTGCAAGAGCACTTTTATCCATCGACGCGGTCATCGTCCGTCCGAACGAACCGTTCACCTGGGCAAGCGGCATCAAAAGTCCGGTCTACTGCGACAACCGACTGACGCTGACGGCGCCGGAAGTCCGCACACAAATCGAAACCGCGCTCGCCTCGGCGGTCAAAGAAAACTTCCCGGAGGCCGAGGCGCTCTTTGGCACCAGCACCGCCGGCATCGCGCACGCCGCCATCGTCGGGCATCTGCTCGGCATGCCGATGGGCTATGTCCGGGGTAGCGCCAAGGACCACGGCCGCAAGAACCAGATTGAAGGCAGGCTCACGGCAGGGGAGAAGGTCGTTGTTGTTGAGGACCTCATTTCGACCGGCGGCAGCGTCTGCGAGGTCGTGGACGTCCTGCGCGCGGCGGGCGCCGAGGTGCTCGGCGTCGTCTCCATCTTCACCTACGGCATGGAAAAAGGGCTGACGCGTCTTGCAAACGAAAAGATCACCAATATCAGCATGACAAACCTTGATGAACTCTGCGAGGTCGCTGCCGAGGACGGTCGCATTGCGCAAAGCGATATTGCGCGCATCCTCAAATTCCGCGACGATCCGTCTGATGAGAGCTGGATAGCCAGAGGTTCCAAATGAAAGACCTCATCAGCATTTCTGACCTCACTACGCAGGAAATTCAAAGCCTTATCGACAAGGCGCAGGACATCATCACAGACCCGGACAAGTACTGTGAAAAGTGCCGCCGAAAGAAGCTCGCGACGCTCTTTTTTGAGCCGTCGACGCGCACGCGTCTGAGCTTTGAATCGGCCATGCTCGAGCTAGGCGGCAGCGTTTTGGGCTTTTCCGAGGCGCAGAGCTCGAGCGTTTCCAAAGGGGAGAGCGTCGCCGATACGGCCCGCACCGTGAGCTGCTATGCGGACATCATCGCCATGCGTCACCCGAAAGAAGGCGCGCCCCTCGTCGCGGCAAAGGCGGCAGATATTCCGGTCATCAACGCGGGCGACGGCGGTCACAACCACCCGACGCAGACGCTGACCGACCTTTTGACCATCTACCGCGAAAAGGGCCGCTTTGACCACTTGACGATCGGCTTTTGCGGCGACCTGAAGTTTGGACGCACCGTACACTCGCTCATCACCGCCATGTCGCGCTACGAGGGCGTTCGCTTCGTGCTCATCAGCCCGGAGGAGCTTCGTGTGCCGGAATATATCCGCACGGACGTTCTTGAAAGAAACGGCATTCCCTATAAGGAAACCGACAACTGGGACGACTTGCCGGAGCTCGACATTCTCTACATGACCCGTGTGCAGCGTGAACGCTTCTTCAACGAAGCGGACTATCTGCGCCTGCGGGACGTCTTTATCCTCACAACGGACAAGCTCGAAAACGCAAAGCCCGATCTCACGATCATGCACCCGCTGCCACGCGTAAACGAGATCGAGCGCGCCGTGGACGACGACCCGCGCGCGGCCTACTTCAAGCAGGTATTAAACGGCAAGTACATCCGCATGGCGCTCATTTTGAAGCTCCTCGGTATTGAATAGGAAAGGCGGGAGAATATGACGATTGATTCCATCAAAAACGGCATCGTGCTCGACCACATCGAAGCGGGCAAGAGCATGGACATTTACAACATTCTCGACCTTTCAAAGCTCGACTGTCAGGTCGCCATCATTAAAAACGCCGTGAGCAAAAAAGAGGGTCACAAGGACATCATCAAAATCGACTCGATCATCGACATTAACCTTGACGTCCTCGGCTACATCGACCCCGGCATCACGGTCAACATCGTAAAAGACGGACAGATCGTTGAAAAGCGGCATCTGTCGCTGCCGGATGAGGTGCAGGACGTACTCAAATGCAAAAACCCGCGCTGCATCACCTCTGTTGAGCAGGATCTGCCGCACATCTTTCACCTCACCGACCGCGAAAACGGTGTTTATCGCTGCATCTACTGCGAGGCGCCGGCACAAAGATAAAAAACTGCGGGTATCCCCGCAGTTTTTTATGTCCCGCAGCGTATCACCGCGCAGCCGTGTTTTTTGAGGATGAGCCACTTTTCCGTCCGCTCGCAATGGTAAGAGAGCAGAAGCTCCCCGCTGTCGGGCAGCGGGTACTCCGTTTCCGCGCCCATGTTCACCACCGTAACAGCCCGACTGCCGGGGGCGCTGCGTTCAAAGGCGAAAACGCCGTTGTCCGCTCTGAGCGTACGATATGTTCCGCCCGCATAGGCGCTCGTCGCCCGGCGGATACGGATCAGGTCGCGGTACCAATGCAGAAGCGCTGTGTCCTCGTGCCCCCAGGGGTAGCATTTGCGGCAAAACGGGTCGCCGAAGCCGTCGAGTCCCGCCTCGTCGCCGTAATAGATGCAGGGGACTCCCGACAATGTAAACTGCAATACCGTTGCAGGCCGGGCTAGCGAGAGGGCCTGCTCGCGCTGCTCTGGGGTAAACGTGCAGTTTGCCTGTTCTTCCAGACTCGCCGGTCTTTCCACGCCGGTCAGGCGGGTCAAAAGGCGGGAGGTGTCATGCGTTCCGAGATTGTTCATCATGCAGTCGAGCGCGGGCTTTGGATAGTTTTCGACAATGCTCTCGACGGTCTGGCGCAGGGCCTCGGCGTTCCCGTCCGCAGCGTAGCGCAGGATCGCGACGCGGAAGGGGTAATTCATCGTGCCGTCAAGCTCCTCACCCTCGAAATAATGGCGGCGCTGGCCATAGGCTATCTTGTTTGACGCGTCCTCCCAAACTTCGCCGATCAAAAGCGCGTCCGGCTTTGCCTGTTTTACCGTCAGTCGGATCGCGCGCAGGAGACTGTCCGACAGCTCGTCCGCCACATCCAAACGCCAGCCGGACACGCCGAGCGACAGCCATTTTTGCAAAACGCCGTCCTCTCCACAGAGAAATTCACGGAAATCCAGACTGTCGCGCCGGATGTGCGGCAGCGTCGTTATGCCCCACCAGCTCTCATATTCCTCCGGCCAGTTTTGAAAACCGTACCATGCGTAATACGGAGACTCCCGGCTCTGATAAGCGCCGACACTGTCGTAATGGCCATATTTATTAAAGTAGACGGAGTCGTCGCCGGTGTGGTTGAAAACACCGTCTAAAATAATGCGGATACCGCGCTTTGCGGCCTCCTCGCAAAGGGTTTGAAGAGTCGACTCGTCGCCAAAAGCCGGGTCGACTTTTTTGTAGTCTCCGGTATCATATTTGTGATTTGAAGCCGCTTCAAAAATCGGGTTGAGGTAAAGACAGCTCACGCCAAGCTCCTGCAAATAGGGGAGCTTTTCGATCACGCCCTCGAGATCGCCGCCAAAAAAGTCGTTCCGGCGGATCACACCATCCTCATCCGGGGCATATTTGGGCAGGCCGCCCCAGTCCCCGCGTGGGATCTGTCCCTCGCGCAGTGTGTGTGCAGCTCCGCGGAAAAAGCGGTCAACAAATATTTGATAAAATACCCCTCCCATGATCCACGCGGGTGTGCTATAATCAGGAGTATAAACGGTGATCTGCCAGAAGATCGCTTCATCTGCCGACAGAACCGCGCCATTTTCCATTGTTTTGGAGACATAACGCGGGCCCTCCGCCGTGTCGAGCCGGAATGCATACCAGTAAAGGCCCGCCGCGTCCGCTGTAAGATTTCCCTCAAAGCGGTCAAAGCCGCGGGCGGTCCAGACTTTTTCAAGCAGGATCTCGGTCTCCTGCCCGTCAGCATCTCTGCGGACCAACAGCCGGACGTTTTCCGCCCGCAGATCATTTTCCGTGCGGAGACCAAAGCGGATCTTCTGTCCCGCTTTGACGGCGCCGAAGGGCAGCCGGTCAAGTTCGCTGCGCGAATCAAATAGCACGATTCCCATGAAACGTCTCCTTTCAGGACAGCGTTTCGCTGCTTATTGGGTCTATTATAGACGATTAACAACACGGCGGCAACGCCGAATTCGATTTGGAGTGATAGATATGCTTACAAAAGAACAGATTCTGGCGATGTGCGATCACACCGTTCTGCGTCCCGAAGCCGAGTTTTCCGAGATCGTCGACAACTGCCGTCTCGCGCAGAGATTCAACTGCGCTTCCATGTGTCTCGCCCCGAGCTTTGTCCGGCCCGTGCGCGAAATGTTTGGGGACAGTCTGCGCATCACAACAGTCGTCGGTTTTCCAAACGGTTACAACGACACCGCGACCAAAGCCTTTGAGGCCCTGCACCTCATCAATGAGGGCGCGGACGAAATTGATGCCGTCATCAACATCGGCTGGGCCAGAGAGGGAAACTACAAAGACCTCGCCGAAGAGCTGCGCCGCCTGCGCCGCCAGACGCAGGATCACGTGCTAAAGATCATCGTCGAAACCTGCAAGCTGCCGATCCCGGTCCTGCGCGAGGTCTGCCGCCTCGTATCGGATTCCGGCGCGGACTTCATAAAAACCTCCACGGGCTTTGCCGAGCGCGGCGCTTCGGTCGATGACATCCGAATCATGCGCGAAGAATGCGACCCCCGCGTCAAGATCAAGGCCGCCGGCGGCATCCGCACCTTTGAGGACGCGCAGGCGCTTATTGACGCGGGCGCAGACCGTCTGGGAACGAGCCGCCTTGTAAGTCTCATGCTGCCCGACATCACGCTCAAGCCCGAAAATGAAAAGAAAAAGAGATAAGCAATACCACATCGTCCGAATAAAATACGATGATCTGCTCTGGGGCAGTCTGATCCTCGTTTTCGGAACACGCCTGCTGACAAATCCGATGCAATTTTCTCAGAACACGCAAATCACGCTGTATTGCTGCGCAGGTTTTCTGATCGCGCTGTATATCTGCCTCAGCTACGGAGAGATATTCAAAAAAAAGTAAAGAATAATCCTTGACAAAACGACATCATGCTGATAGTATATATGAGCAAAACAAAGTAGGTTCGGTTGGTGTCCGTCCTCACCTTGCCGCAGCGGCGCGCAAGGTCAATAAATCCAACAGTATCCGCACAGGGGTGCGGGTTCGTTCTGTGTAGGATTGCGGATGCCTTTGCATCCGCATTTACTTTTATCCGGGTCAAAAACCCGATGATGCTTGGAGGTGTCCCACTATCGCAAACATAGCTCATCAGATCAACGAGGAAATAACTGACAAGGAAGTCCGTCTCATCAGCGAAACCGGCGAACAGCTCGGCGTTATGCCGCTGCAGCAAGCCATGGAGATCGCGATCGAGAAGGATCTCGACCTGGTCAAGATCGCTCCCGGCTCCAATCCGCCCGTCTGCAAAGTGATGGATTACGGCAAGTTCCGTTTTGAGCAGGCCAAGAAAGACAAGGAAGCGAAGAAAAACCAACACATTGTCGAGATCAAGGAAATCCGTATGTCTCCCGGCATCGGTGAAAACGACTTCAACGTAAAGCTCAAAAACGCGCAGAAGTTTCTTGCCGACGGCGACCGGGTCAAAGTATCCGTGCGCTTCAGAGGCAGAGAAATGGCCCACACCAATCTGGGCGAGGGGCTGCTGAAGCAGTTCGCGGAGCAATGCTCGGAGATCGCCGCTCTCGATAAGCCGCCGAAGCTCGAAGGGCGGAGCATGTCTATGTTCCTCTCACCGAAAGCATCCGCACAGAACAAATAATCATTTCAAAGGAGAAAACCGTTATGCCTAAGCTTAAAACACACAGCGCCTCTAAAAAGAGATTTAACCTTACCAAAACCGGCAAGGTTAAGCGCGCTCACGCTTACAAATCGCATCTGCTCAACGGCCACGGCAAGACCACAAAGATCAAAAGACGCCTCCGCAAAGGCGCTTATGCCGATTCGACCAACGAAGCGACCATCAAGCGCATGATTCCCTATAAATAAGGAGGTACTTTAAAAATGGCAAGAGTTAAAGGCGCGATGATGACGCGCAAAAGAAGAAATAAAGTTCTCGGCATGGCAAAGGGCTATTGGGGCGCTAAGTCCACCCATTACAAAATGGCCAACCAGGCTGTTATGAAATCCCTCACCTATGCTTACGTTGGCCGCAAGCAGAAGAAGCGCGATTTCCGCAAGCTCTGGATCACCCGTATCAGCGCAGGCTGCAAGATGAACGGCATGAACTATTCCACTTTCATGCATGGTCTTAAGCTCGCCGGCATCGACATGAATCGCAAGATGCTCTCCGAGATGGCAATCCATGAACCGGAAGCTTTCACTGCGCTCACTGAAAAGGCAAAGGAAGCCCTCAAGGCGTAATTCAACACACAAAGCGGACGGCGTTGCTGTCCGCTTTTCTTTTAAGGCGGTAAATCCAATGATCGAACTAAACGTATCCGAACTCCGTGAAAAGGCGCCGGAGCTGCGTGCGGGTGACCGCGTTCTGCTCTCCGGCACGGTCTATACGGCGCGCGACGCCGCCCACAAGCGCCTGTTTGAACTTCTGGATGCCGGAGCAGATCTGCCCTTTGACATCAAGGGTTCTGTCATCTATTATACCGGGCCGACCCCCGCGCACGACGGCCGTCCCGTCGGCTCCTGCGGACCGACGACCTCGATCCGCATGGACAAGTTTACGCCGCGGCTTCTTGATCTGGGCCTTGCGGGCATCATCGGCAAGGGCGAAAGGGGGCAGGAAGTATGCGATTCCATCGTAAAAAACCGCGCGGTATATTTTTCCGCCGTGGGAGGAGCGGGCGCGCTGATGGCAAACGCAGTCGCTGCCGCCGAGGAAATCGCGTTTCCGGAACTCGGCTGCGAGTCGATAAAACGCCTGAGCGTCAAAGCGCTTCCGCTCACCGTTGCCATTGACTGCGCCGGCGGTAATATCTTCCGTGATGAGAAAACAAAATACCGGCAAATTCGGTGATCCGGCAGCGTCGCTCATTCAAAACACTATATGGAAAGCTGTATGCAAAAAACGGGCACAAAATATGTGCCCGTTTTTTGCATTGTGTCTATTGACAAAAGACTAGTAATATGCTATGCTTTAAGCGAAAGTTAGATAGCTCTAACTCCAATGTGAGACGAAGATATCCAACGAGATCAAACGGAGGAGGTAACAATATGAAAACACTGAACAAGGTCCGCGTCGGCGGCAGCGCCACCATCGTTAAACTCCACGGCGAAGGTGCTGTAAGACGCCGCATCATGGATATGGGTGTGACGAAGGGCGCCAATGTATATGTTCGCAAAGTTGCACCGCTTGGAGATCCGATCGAAATAACGGTTCGCGGTTACGAACTCTCCGTACGCAAGTCGGATGCCGCGATGATAGAAGTCCAGTGAGGCCAAAAGCCAAGCTGGAATATCTTAGCCCATCAATTAGACTTGCCTAATCATTTATACTATAATATGGAGGTTACAGTATGGCAATTAAAATCGCCCTTGCCGGCAATCCTAACTGCGGCAAGACGACGATGTTTAACGCCCTGACCGGCAGCAACCAGTATGTCGGCAACTGGCCCGGCGTCACCGTTGAAAAGAAAGAGGGGCGCTTGAAAGCCGACAAGGACGTCGTCATTCAGGACCTGCCCGGAATCTATTCGCTTTCCCCCTATACGCTCGAAGAAGTCGTAGCACGCAATTACCTTGTCTCTGATAAGCCGGACGCGATCTTAGATATTGTGGACGCGACAAACATCGAGCGCAATCTTTATCTCACAACGCAGATGATCGAGCTCGGCATCCCGGTCGTTATTGCGCTGAACATGATCGACGTTGTCCGCAAAAACGGGGACCAGATCGATCTTGAAGCGCTCGGAAAGGCGCTCGGCTGCAAGGTGTTTGAAACCTCCGCCCTCAAAAACGAAGGTCTGGAGGAAGCCGCCGCCTACGCCGTAAAGATCGCCAAGGAGGGGACACCCGTCAAAAACCCGCCGGTCTTCCAGGGCAGCGTGGAACACGCGATCGCCCACATCGAGGAGTCATTAGAGGGTAGGATAGAGCCTCGATATCTCCGCTGGTACGCCGTCAAGGTCTTTGAGCGCGACAAGGAAGTCCTCAAAGAAATGGCTTTCAGCGACGAGGAATGGGCGCATATCGACGGCCATATCAAGGACTGTGAGGAGGAAATGGACGACGATGCCGAAAGCATCATCACCATTGGCCGCTACGATTACATCGAAAAGCTTGTCGCCCGAAGCGTCGTAAAGCACGACCGCGGAAAGGCATCTGTTTCCGACAAGATCGACAGCGTCGTTACCAACCGTTTTCTTGCTCTGCCGATCTTCGCCTGCATCATGTTCTTCGTCTACTACATCTCCATGAGCACGGTCGGCGGCTGGGCCTCCGGCTGGGTCAAGGACACTCTGTTTGACACATGGATCTCCGAAGGCCTCACAAACTGGTTTGCGCAGATCAGCGTTGCGCCGTGGCTCTCCGGTCTCGTTGTTCAAGGCATCGTCACGGGCGTCGGCTCGGTCCTCGGCTTTCTACCGCAGATGTTTTTGCTGTTTTTGATGCTCTCTATCCTGGAGGACATCGGCTATATGTCCCGCATCGCGTTCATCATGGACAAGATCTTCCGCCGCTTTGGGCTCTCCGGCAAAAGTTTCATCCCCATGCTCATCGGCTCCGGCTGCTCCGTGCCCGGCATTATGGCTTCCCGCACCATTGAAAACGAACGTGACCGGCGCATGACCATCATGACCACCGCGTTCATCCCCTGCGGGGCAAAGATGCCCTTTGTCGCGCTCATCGCGGGTGCGCTCTTCGGCGGCTCCGGCTGGGTCGCGACAAGCGCCTACTTCATCGGCGTTGCGGCAGTCATTATCTCCGGCATTCTCCTCAAAAAGACAAAACCCTTTGCGGGCGACGAGGCCCCGTTTGTCATGGAGCTGCCGCCTTACCATGCGCCGCTCGGCAAAAACGTCTTCCGCGCAACGGGCGAGCGCGTGAGCTCCTTTGTCAAAAAAGCAGGCACGATCATTCTTGCATCGTCCGTCGTCCTCTGGTTTTTGCAGGCGTTCGGTGCCACCGCCAGCGGCTTCGGCATGATCGAAAACAACAACGACAGCCTGCTCGCCTACGCCGGTCGTTTCATTGCGCCGCTCTTCGCGCCGCTCGGCTTTGGTCAGTGGCAGGCGGCCGTTGCTTCTCTGACAGGCCTGCTCGCCAAAGAAAACATCGTTGCTTCCTTCGGCATCTTCTATGGATCGTCCAATACGGCAGCCGGTCTCGCCGGCGACCTGACAAGTCTCTCGGCCTACAGCTTTATGATCTTTAACCTCCTGTGCGCGCCGTGCTTCGCCGCTATGGGCGCGATCCATCAGGAAATGCAGAACAAGAAGTGGACATGGGCCGCCATCGGCTATATGTGTGCCTTCGCCTATACTGTCTGCCTGATCGTCAACCAGCTGGGTCTTCTGCTCGCAGGCGGCGCTTTCACATCTGCCACAGCGATCGCGTTCGGATTGCTCGCCGGACTCGTTTATCTCGTTGTACGTCCCAATCCTTATCTCCGAAAGAGGGATGAAATAAAATAAGTAGGTGATTTTCGTGCTTGCTTTTATACAAAACAATCTCAGCTCCATCCTCGTCGGCGCGGTCGTCGTGTGCATTCTCTTTTTCGCCATCCGCCATCTTGTCAAGAACAAGCGCAGCATGACCTGCTCCTGCGGGGACTGCGGAAGCTGTGCCAGCAGCGGGGTGTGCAGTATCCATGAACAAGAAAAAAAGAACGAAGCCGCCGCCGCAGATATCCACATCAAAAAGAAACCTTAAGCGCTCTCGCCGGAACGAAAATTCGCTCCGGCGTCTTTTTGTCCGGACAGTCTGTTTCATCATATAATGAATGACAGCAATTTGCATTGTTCATAGGTGCAAGAATTCAAATTCTTATGCACAATTCGCAAAAATGCCTAATTGCCTTGCAAAGATGAAAAAATGGACTTATAATACTTTCATAATCAGCAATTGCTATGAGATCAAATTGGAAGGTGCATCAGATGAAAGAACTGTCGAGAATTGCCGGAGAAGTCAGAGCGTCCACGACGCTTGCCGTGGACGCTCTCGCCAAACAGATGAAGGCCGACGGACTGGATGTTATAGGCTTCGGCACCGGCGAACCGGACTTCGACACTCCCGATAATATAAAGGCCGCCGCGATCCATGCGATCAAGGCCGGCAAAACGAAATATACGCCCGCCGCAGGTCTTGTAGAGCTGCGCAAGGCAGTCGCGGTGCGTCTCAAGCTCGACCTCGACTATGACTATGACTATACGCAGATCACCATTGCCAGCGGCGCAAAGCACAGCGTTTACATTGCGCTCATGGCGATCCTCAACCACGGTGACGAGGTCATTCTCCCGGCCCCGTTCTGGGTCAGTTACTACGAAATGATCCGTATGGCCGGCGGCAATCCGGTCATCGTCGCGGCAGGGGAGGAGCAGAATTTCAAGGTCACGCCCGACCAGCTTGAAAATGCCATCAGCAAGCACACAAAGGCGATCATCCTCAACAATCCTTCCAACCCGACCGGAATGCTCTATACGAAAGAGGAGCTTGAGGGCATTGCGGAGATCTGTAAGAAATACGACCTGTATGTTATTTCGGACGAGATCTATTTCAGTCTCGTCTATGACGACAAGAAATTCACAAGCTTCGGCTCGCTCTCGCAGGATGCCTTTGAGCGCACCATTCTCATCAACGGTGTTTCGAAATCCTACGCGATGACCGGCTGGCGCATCGGTTACGCCGCGGCGAACAAGCAGATCACCAAAGTTATGACCAATTATCTCAGCCACTCCACCGGCGCACCCGGCACAATGAACCAGTTTGCCGCGATCGAGGCGCTTTCCGGTCCGCAGGACGGAACGGAGGCCATGCGCAAGGTCTTTGAGGTCCGCCGCAACTACATCGTCGAGCGCATAAACCAGATCCCCGGCGTGAGCTGCATCATGCCGGACGGCGCGTTCTACGTAATGATGAACATTCAGCAGCTCATCGGTCGGACACTTGGCGGCCGGCTCATAGAAAACGACGACGATTTCGCCGTTGCTTTCCTTGAAAAGGCGCATGTCGCGGTGGTTCCGTGCTCCGGCTTCGGTGCTCCCGGCTTCGTCCGCTGGACCTATGCCGCCTCCATGGAAAATATCCGGGAAGGCCTCAACAGGCTTGAAAAATTCCTGCAGGAATAATACAATAGCGGGGACGGACGTTTTCCGTCCCCGTTTTCACGCCACTCACTTATGAAAGGAACCAAACAATGACGAAAAGCAGCTATGAAAGCCCGCTGTGCTCCCGCTATGCGAGTGCGGAAATGCAGTATATCTTCTCTCCGGACAAAAAATTCACGACCTGGCACCAGCTCTGGATCGCGCTCGCGCGCGCGGAGATGAAGCTGGGGCTTCCTGTCACGCAGGAGCAGATCGACGAGATGGAAGCCCACAAGGATGAGGTCGACTACGAATATGCAGCCGAGATGGAGAAAAAGCTCCGCCACGACGTCATGGCGCATGTCCATGCCTACGGCCGTCAGTGCCCGAAAGCCATGCCGATCATCCACCTCGGCGCGACGAGCTGCTATGTCGGGGACAACACAGACGTCATTCTCATGCGGGATGGCCTTGAGCTTGTCCGCAAGGAACTTGTCAACACGATCGACCGCCTTTCGGTCTTTGCAGACACTTACAAAGACCTCCCAACGCTCGGCTTCACGCACTTTCAGCCTGCGCAGCTCACAACGGTCGGCAAGCGCGCGACGCTTTGGATAAACGATCTTCTCATGGACCTTGCAGAGGTCGATTACCGCATCTCAACGCTGAAGCTTCTCGGCTCCAAGGGCACGACCGGCACACAGGCAAGCTTTCTGGAGCTTTTCGACGGCGACAACGAAAAGTGCAAACAGCTCGAGCAGATGATCGCCGAGGAAATGGGCTTTGGCGCCTGCGTCCCCGTTTCCGGCCAGACCTACTCCCGCAAAATGGACGCGCTTGTTCTCTCGACCCTCTCCGGTATCGCGCAAAGCGCCGGCAAATTTGCGACCGACATGCGCCTGCTCTCCCATCTCAAAGAGTGCGAGGAGCCGTTTGAGCAAAACCAGATCGGCTCGTCCGCAATGCCCTACAAGCGCAACCCCATGCGCTGCGAGCGCATCTGCTCGCTCGCGCGCTACGTCATTCTGGACGCAGAGAACCCCGCCATGACCGCCTACAACCAGTGGTTCGAGCGCACGCTCGACGACTCGGCGAACAAGCGCATCTCCATTCCGGAAGCCTTCCTCGCGGTGGACGCCATTTTGAACATCTACGAAAACGTCGCCTCCGGCATAAAAGTCTATCCGAAGGTCATCGCCGCGCACATTCAAAACGAGCTGCCGTTCATGGCAACGGAAAACATTTTGATGGACGCCGTGAAAAAGGGCGGCGACCGGCAGGCGCTGCATGAGCGTATCCGCATCCATTCCATCGCCGCCGGCGCTGTCGTCAAGGAGCAGGGGCTGCCGAACGACCTTGTCTCCCGCATCGCCGCTGACCCCGCCTTTGGACTCACCGAAGAAGAGATCTCCGTCCGTCTCGACGCAAGCGCCTATGTTGGCCGTGCTCCGCAGCAGGTAACGGAATTTCTGGACGGCGAGGTAAGACCCGTTCTCGAAAAATACAGGGATCTGCTTGACAGTTCCCGGCCTGAGCTAAAAGTCTGAACGCTAAACCATCGGGGAGGAGCGTCATTTCGACGCTTCTCCTTTTTTGCCGCGCAAATCCGCTCTTTCCTTGACTTGCGATGCCTGCAAAACTATAATGAAGTATATTATCCATATTATCCATAAAGGAGGCGACCGGTTTTGAAAAAAGCGCTGATCCCGCTCATCATTCTTCTGATCGTCGCGGGTGTGCTCATCTTCACAGCTTTCCGGGGACTTCACCTCGGTTCGAAAATCATCCCGAGCGCAAAGGAGGGCGTGGCTTTTGACCTCGATATCGTCGGCGGCACAGAGCTTGTTTTCGAAGCGCAGATCCCGGAAGGAACTTCGGAGGAAGATGCAAAGACCGGTATGCAGACACTTTCGGCCATGCTCCGCCGCCGCCTTCTGAAATACGGCTATTCAAACGCAACGCTCAAGCAGGTCGGGGACGACAGCTTCCTTGTCGATATCCCGCGCGCGGACGACATCGGGGACCTCGCAGAAAAGCTGGCCAGTCCCGCCGAGGTCAATTTTGTGGATTATCAGGGCGTCGTCTATCTCACGCGTGCGGACATCAGCGCCGCGAGGGAGGACTACGGTTCTCTGGGCACTAACGAAACCATGCGTTATTACATTTCGGTCGACCTCACGAAAGAGGGCTATCAGAAATTCATCGAAGCGACGAAAAAAATCGCCGCTTATCCTGCCGGTTCGAACTATCTGGAAGTAACGGTGGACGGCGAATCCATCTCAAAGCCTTTCATCAACAGCGCATACGCCGACACCGGCATCAACACTTACAATCCGAAGCTCGTTCTGGAGGACAGCACAAACAAAGAGCTTGCCGACTACATAGCGGGCATCATCACTTCCGGCCGCACCGCTTTCACGCTCACCGCGGCCGAACAATACGGCGTCAGTCCGGCCTTCGGTTCCGACACGCTGAAAGATATCGTCCGGGGCGGTCTGATCGGCGTTCTCGCCGTCATGCTGCTGCTCTTTGCGTTTTATCGCCGTGCGGCACTCTTTACGGACGCAGTGTTGCTGCTCTTCGTCCCGCTTTACATCGTTATTCTCTCGATCTCCGGTCTGAAAATGAGTCTCCCGGGTCTGACAGGCATCTTTCTATCCGTCTTTTTGCTTGTCTTTCTGGACGCGGCGCTTCTGGAGGAACTCACAGCGTCGCTCGTTGCCGGAACGCCGCCGGAAACGGCTGTGAAAAACAGCTATCAGCTCATAAAGCCCGTCAGCACAGATGTGGGCGTCATTCTGATGATCCTTTCGATCGTCCTGCTCTGGAAAGGCAGCGGCCAGGTGTGCGGCTTCGGCCAGACGATGCTGATCGGCACGGTGCTTGCGATGCTCTGCGCGACGGCAATACAAAAGCCGCTGCTGAAAAGCGCGGCGAAAAACGGCCTGCTCTGACGCACGGCCGGATGGAGGGATCAGAACATGGAAGAATATACGGATACGGGCTTTGATTACAGCGGCCACCTCAGGCTCTTTGGCATCATCGCGGCAGTTATGGCGGGCATCGCTCTGCTCTGCATCATCCTTACGAAAAGCGGCATCCCTGCTTTCATTTTTGACTACGACTACGCCGGTGGTGTGAAGCTCCAGATCGATCTGGGGCGGGAGATCACGACTGAACTCGCAGATGAGGCGCGGGATATCTGCACTGCGGCCGCCGGTCAGAAGGCGAGCGTCACCGCCTCAAGCAGCGTTCCCACTGCTATCATCGTGAAAACCGGCAGCATCAAAAGTGAGGTCCGGCAAACCATTGTGAAAAAGCTTGGTGAAAAATACGGTGTGGATAAGGTTCAGCTTCTGGCGACCTCAATTTCCGACACCGGAAGCGGTTTCGGAACGAACGGCAAGCTGCTGACTGTGTTTTTCTTTACATTCGTTATCATATTTCTCTTTCTTCTCGCACGATATGGCTTTGCGGGCGCCTGCGCGGGCGCGGTCAGCACACTGCAATGTCTTTTGGTGACGCTGCTGTCTTATGTATTTTTCCGCATAGAGGTCGGCTCCACGGCGATTTCGTCCATTCTTGTTTCTATTGCGCTCTCGGCTGTCTCGCTCGCGGTCGTATTCGACAGCATCCGCACTCTCTGGAAGGACGGCGGCCGAGATGATTTTACCGCCACGGTAAACGCCGGGATCGCCGCTTCCATAAAGCTCGTTTCAATCATTCTCCTTGCAGCCCTGGCCGTCATTCTCATTTTGATGTTCAGCGGCAGTTCCGCTCTGCGTGAGATTTGCATTTCTCTTCTCTTTGCAGACCTCGCCGCATGGTACACATCTGTTCTGCTCGGCGGCCCTCTCTGGGCGCTCTTTGGCGGCATGAAAGCGCCGAAAAAGAAATAGGCGCATAGTGCGGCGGCTCGGCCCATAGATTGGAACAGCGGGCGCGGGAAGCGAAAACCGCTTTCCCGCACCCGCGTTTTTGAAACGAAGGGGAGCCGTCTATGATCAAAGTGTATCGTTTACCGGCGCTTTTGACAGCGCTTTGTCTCTTTTCTGCCGTTGCTCTTGCCGCGCTTTTTCTGCGCATACAGCCCACGGGGCAGATGCTCTCGGCTGTCTGTGCGGACGGCGATCTGCCCGTTCTGGTTCTGGACCCCGGCCACGGCGGGGAAGACGGTGGCGCCGTTTCCGTGACCGGCACGCGCGAGAGCGTTATCAATCTCGACATCGGGCTGCGTGCAGCGGACCTTGCGGGACTGATCGGTCTGCCCTGCAGACTCACGCGTGAGAGTGAAAGCATCGCCTATCCGCCCGAGCTGAAAACGACCGCTCAGCGCAAGACTTACGACCAGCATGCCCGCGTCGACCTCATAAACGGCACGCCAAATGCTGTGCTTCTGAGCATCCATCAGAACTTTTTCCCAAAAAGTTCCGCCCGCGGCCCTCAGGTCTTTTATGCGGGGACCCCGGACAGCGACGTTTTTGCCGACTGTCTTCGGGAGGAGCTGAACGCGGCCCTGCTGCCGGAAAACACCCGGGCCGCAAAACCGATCGCGGAAAAAATCTATCTGATGAAAAATGTCCACTGTACGGCCGTTCTTGTGGAGTGCGGCTTTCTTTCCAACGCCGGGGAGGCCCGGCTGCTCGACACGAATGAATACAGGCTCAAAGCCGCTTCGGCACTTATCTCCGGCTATTTGAGCTATTTACAACAGAGGTAAAAATGAAAGCAAAAACGTCCTTTTTCTGTTCTGACTGCGGCTATGAAACGCCAAAATGGATGGGCCGCTGTCCGGCCTGCGGCGCATGGAACACGCTTGTTGAAGCGCCGGTCACAGAGACCAAGAAAAGCGGTACTGCGCAGGCTAGATCTCGCGCGCCGCGCGCGATACCGGAGCGGCTCGACAGCATCGGAGAAGAAACGGAGCTGCGTTTTCCGACCGGCTTCGGTGAATTTGACCGCGTCCTCGGGGGCGGAGCCGTGCGCGGCTCGCTGGTCCTTGTCGGCGGTGCGCCCGGCATCGGCAAATCCACTCTGCTGCTGCAGTTCTGCGGCAGGATCGGGGCAAATGAAAAAATTTTATACGTCACAGGCGAGGAGAGCAAGAGCCAGCTCAAAATGCGCGCGCGCCGACTCGGCGTCTCGGTGGAAAACCTGTATGTTCTGGCGGAAACGGAGCTCGGCGCGATCGTTGATGCCGTGAATGAGCTGACGCCGACCGTCCTCATCGTCGACTCCATTCAAACCATGTATAATCCCGAGCTCAGTTCCGGCCCGGGCAGCGTTGCGCAGGTCAAAGACTGCACGCTCGCCTTTATGCAGCTCGCCAAGACCGGCGCCATGACATCCTTCATTGTCGGTCATGTCAACAAGGAGGGAGCAATTGCCGGGCCAAAGGTCCTGGAACACATGGTCGACTGCGTGCTCTATTTTGAAGGCGACCGCAGCCAGTCCTACCGCATTCTGCGCGCGGCGAAAAACCGATTTGGCTCCACGAACGAGATCGGCGTTTTTGACATGGTCGACAGCGGCCTTGTGGAGGTCCAGAATCCATCCGAAATGCTGCTCTCCGGTCGACCAAAAAACGCCCCGGGCACCTGCGTCACCTGCGTCATGGAGGGCTCGCGTCCGCTGCTCGCGGAGGTACAGGGTCTCGTTGCGTCCGGCACCTGTGCTCCAGGCAGTTCTCGGCGGAATTTCAACGGCGTTGACTATAACCGCACCGCAATGCTCCTCGCCGTCCTCGAAAAGCGCGGCCATCTTCCGCTCGGCGGCTGTGACGCGTACCTCAATGTCGTCGGCGGACTCTATCTCGACGAACCGGCTGCGGACCTCGCGACCGTTCTCGCGCTTGCCTCAAGCTACTGCGACCGTCCGATCTCAAGCGAGCTCGCGGCAGTGGGGGAGGTGGGGCTGACAGGGGAGATCCGAAGCGTCGCCGCGCTCGGTCAGCGTCTGTCGGAAATCGCACGGTTGGGTTTTTCGCAGTGCGTCATACCCTATCACGCCCGTAGCACCGTAAAAGCGCCGGAAGGTCTGGAGCTTATCCCCGTACGTTCCATCAGCGAAGCCATGTCCGCTGTTTTGAAAAAATGAGCACTTTTCTAAAAGTGCCCCATCTGCCGCGCGGCCGTGTCGATTTGCTGGCGGTGGGGGAGAATTATGCGCCGCTACTGGCTCCCGCACTCGAAAAACGGGGCGTGCGCGTGCTGGTTTGTCCGCCAAATCCGGATATTGACCCTCGGCTCCGGAGCCATGCGGACCTCTCTGTTTTTCATCTCGGTGACAGTCGTTTCGTTCTCGCCGCCTATCTGCGTGGCACGGCCTTTTCACGGGAACTGGAGGCGCTCGGCGCACAGCTCCTCTATGCCGAGCGAAAAGCCGGTCCGCTTTGCCCGGCGGACGCGGGGCTCTGCGCGCTCACAGTAGGGGACAGGCTCTTTCACGCGCCGTTCACGACCGACCCTGCCATTCTGCGCACGGGTGCTTTTCACTTCGTTCCCGTCCGTCAGCACTATGCAAAATGCGCCGTCTGCCCAATCGGGGAGCACTCCGCAATGACCGCCGACCCGGGCATGGAGCGCGCATTGCGGGCAGAGGGCATCGACATTCTGCGGCTCGCTCCCGGCGGCGTAAGGCTCGCCGGTTTCCGCGAGGGATTTTTCGGCGGAGCGGCGTTTCTTCTCGCGCCCGACCTGCTTGCCCTGACCGGACGCCCGGACGCGCTTTCGGGCTGGGACGCCGCTTCCGCAAACCTTGCCGCACGCGGGATACGGACGCTCAGCTTGACAGACGCACCGCTATTTGACATCGGTTCGACCATTCTCTTGACAGAACAGAGAAATGAATTATAATTTTTGCGAAAAGCGCTTTCAATTTATCAAAAACATGCAATAAAGAAAGTAGTGGAATAGATACTATTGGCCGCAAGCACAGTATCCGTTAAGAAACACCGCGCACGGAGGCGATTACCATGGATATTTCTACGATCAGCTCCCTCACATCGGCATCGACAAAGCTCATGCTGGCAAACGTCAAGACGCAGGCAAACGCCAATTCGAATTCCGCCGGTACCTCCTCCAAAGCAGTTTCCTCGTCCGCTGACAGCACGGCAAGCTCGACCGCCGCAAGCACTTCCGCAGCGGCAGCCGCCACCGAAGAAGATACCGCCGCCAAAATTGCCGAGCTTTCGGACAAGCTTGAAAGCGGCAGCTCCCTTACAAAAGGTGAAATTCAGTTTCTCAACAAAAACAGTCCCGGAACCTATCAGCGTATCCTCAATGCACTCACAGAGAAAACAGACTATGCAAATCTTTTGAGCAGCGCCGGATCTGCGCACGATTCGTTCGTCATTCACATGAATAAGCTTGCGGATATGCTCACAGAAGCAAAGGCCATTTCAAACGACTCCTCTCTTTCGGAAACGGACAAGTTCCGTCAGCTCCAGAGCCTCTCCTCGCGCGTCAACACCATCGAGGACGTCACGCGTCAGTTCGGTCTTGGCAACGCAAACCGCTCGGAGAGCATCTCCGCTTTTCAAACCATGCTCTCCACGATCAGTGACGCAAAGCAGCAGAGCATCATCTTCAAGTATAACCCCGGCTTCGCAAGCGAGTACGCGGATTCGGCGGCCAGATCAACCCCGGGCCCGGCTTCGTCCGCAGTCTCCTCTGCCACAAAGTCTTCAACGACCTCGAATTCTTCGACCGCAGCCGCTGCCGGCGGAACTGTCTCAGCGGATTCCGCAGATCCCGTTTCCGGCACCGGCAGCGAGAAGTCAGCGGAGGAAATGCTCGCGGAGATCCACTCGATCATTTCCCTGGGAACCGCCAACGCGGCACTCTCCGGCGTAAAAACCGCGGGACTCAATCTCCTCGTTTAACACTTTCATTCAATCGCGAAAAAGCAGTGTCCCGGTTTTCGGGACGCTGCTTTTTTACGTTCCTGCTTTCATGCTCCCAAAATCGTGGAATAATTTAAGCAGGAGTGTAAGCAGACTTGCGCCGTTAACGGATTTGCGGCACGACAGCGCACGGAGGCGCAGATATCATGTTGGACATCAGTACGATCAGCAAGCTTAGCGCTTCGCAGAGCAAACTTCAGCTCTCAAATCAGCGCTTCAAAGCGTATGCGCAAAAGCAGCGGCAAGACGAAGCAAAGAGCAGCGAAAAACAAGGCATACTCGAACAGCTCCAAAAGCAGCAGCAAGAGACCGAACGCAAACGGAAACTCGAAGCACTTGATGCCCGTCTTAAAAACGGTGAAAATCTCTCGCCCGACGAGATCGCCTACCTTCAGAGGGAGAGTCCCGGACTCTATGAAGATCGCATGAAAGAGCGGCGGGAACAGGAAGCCTATAAAAAGGCGCTTGAAAATGCCAAGACAAAAGCAGAGGTCAATCACCTGCATATGTCCCGGCTCTCGCAGTTTATTTCTGAAGCGCGCACGGTCGCAAACAACCCCGTGATCAGCGATGGCAAGAAGCGCGAAATCATCGAACGTATCCAGCGCCGCTTTGAGCAGACAGAAAAAGCCACGATCCGCTTTCGAAAGAGTGAAAAATACAGGAAGCTTCCTGCGGATGAGCGCGAGAAAGCCGCAGGGAAAGCAAAGGATGAGCCGCATCCCGAAAAAGAGCCTGTCGGCAGGGCCGGATCCACATTTAAAAAGGCGGATACCGCAAACAGAACGGACACGGCGGCAGATACGAAGCCGTCAAACGGCGGGAATAAAGCGACTGCCAACGGGACAGACAAGCGATCGGAGACTTCATCCCGCAGGAATGTCCAGACATCGGATGCACTCCTCTCGCCGGTCCCTGCACAAACACATCCAGAAGCAGAAAACAACAGCCACAAAAAAGACGCCGAGGAACTCACGGCGCAGTTGCTTGAACTGATCCGCCGCGCGAAGACAGGAAAAACCGTTTCACCGGGCAAGATCAACAGACTCGCATAAAAAAAGCGGCGTCAGACTTTTCAGAAAGTCTGACGCCGCTTTGCTTTATCCGTTCACCGCATAGGTCTGCCCGACGGCATCGTAGCTGTCAAGCGGCTCCACTTCCGCCTCGATCTGAGAACTTGTATTCCGCAGCCGGAACACGCGGGAAACCGTTGCGCTCTCTCCGGGCGCCACCGGCGTTTTGTAGGCGTCGTCCGTACCCGCACGCTCAGCGGCGTCAACCGGCACAAGAGAAACCCCATCCTGATAGGTCCATACATGCAGCGCTTCGCCCATGCTGATTTTGTGTTCGCTGTTGTTCACGAACCTGTAGAGGATGCGGACCGCATCCCGGCCATAGCTGTCCGTTATCCGTTCCGCGCCCATGACCGCTACATTATAATCATCGCCCAACACGCCTTCGCCCGGAAGCGCAAGCGTCCAGCTCGGCGTGGGAACAGTCTCGATCTCCATGGCCGCCGGTGCTCCCGGCAGAGCTTTCGGCAGGAACGACGCCGTGACCGCACCGCCGTCCGGCCCCATGTTCCAACCTGTCACAGTGAATTGTACCGCACCGCCGTCCGGGTCAAAAAGTACGGTGTAGCAGCAATCTACCGTCACATCCGGCCGCACCCGCGCCGCAATCAGCGCACCGGTTTCCGTGCTGTCCTGCCCGCTCTCGCCATGAAGCTCCCTGCCATCCTGCTCTGCGATGAAGTCGAGCGTATCCCACGCAGACTGGGCGTGGGCACTGTGGTTCGTAAAGGTGAAATAGATGCGGAGGATATCGTTTCCTTCGCTGTTTTTTCCCTTCTCCGCGCCGGTGATCGCAACATAGTAGCGCTTTCCGTCCACGGTTCCTTCGCTGCCGTTATTTTTATCAGGCGAGGGGAGCGCATTTCCATCCGAGCCATCCAGGCTCTCGGAAAGGGACCCGTGCGGCACGGACGGATGGTCAATATCTCCCTCGGCTCTGGAGTAGACGATGTAAAGCCCGTCATTATAGACGTAGATCTTGCCGTCTTTCTTGCTCAAGGTATAGCTCTCATTGTTACTGTAGACGATGAGATCGCTGCCGTCACGCTCCCATTTTCCTTCAAAAGGCTTTCTTCTGAAAGCGGAGCACATGGCAACAGTCCCGTTGTCGCGGATTTCCATTCCGAACAGGCCCTTGATATCCTTACCGAAGTAGCTGTCTTTCTGTTCGCCGTTGACCTCGACAGCGGAACTCTCCCAATACCCCGTAAAACTGCTGGCATCAACAGCCTTATCAAGCAAATAGCCCGCCGCCACGAAGAGAATGACAACAATCGAAATAATAATGGCTGCCACTTTCCCGTCGCCCGCACGCCTTTTCGGCTCCGGCGGATAAGCAGATGTGTGCTGTGCAGCCCCCGCGGCATTGTGTGCGCGCTCCTTTGCCGACTGCCTTCTATTTTTGTAAGCCATGCGCACAGGCGCACCGCAGTTTGTGCAAAAAACGGAATCGTCCGGGAGACGCGCACCGCATTCTGTGCAATAGAACATTCAACTCTCCTCCTGTCGGGAGTGGTCCTTTATCTGTTTAACATAATAATCGCATATTCAAAAACCACTGTCAAGCGCGGGCACATCCATTCTTTTTTTACCATTCGTGTCTCTGAGCTCGCATTTATCTATCATCATGTGTAAGAATATTGTTCATTTAGTTAATTTTGTATTATCAATTGTATAAATGTCTTTCTACTGGAAAAAACAATTATTATTTCGTATAAAAGCATTGCAAAAAGATGCGATAAGCGGTATAATGTTCAAAGTCGATTGTCAGATTATTAACGTTCTTGATGATGCG
>JBMNPV010000010.1:0-46346 GCA_050943775.1 Oscillospiraceae bacterium | reverse complement strand
AGCTCACTTTGCACCACGGAGAGTCCCTTATCGATACCGGCGCACAGCGGTGTGCGCCCGCCCGTTTCAAGTTCGCGCAAAAGTGCATAACCGCGCTCGGTGCTGCCCGTCGGCGGCAGGACGACGCACGCGTCGTTTCCGCTGAAAGTGACGAGTGCGATCTTGTC
Organism: Oscillospiraceae bacterium; assembly: GCA_050943775.1. Taxonomy (GTDB): domain Bacteria; phylum Bacillota; class Clostridia; order Oscillospirales; family Oscillospiraceae; genus UBA2658. The sequence goes on along the minus strand of JBMNPV010000010.1, from coordinate 46,179 downwards.
GCGCTTGATATAGGCGTCCTTTAAAAGTGAGAGGATCGCGCCTTTTGTCTCACTCATGCGGCTCTCCACGCCCATCGAAGCGCTCGCGTCCACAACGAAGACAAGCAGATTTGAAACGCGGCGCTGCCGGATCTTTTCGCGGATGTCCTCCTTTCGGATGGCAATGGCGACGTCCGTCTTCTCCCGGAACGGCTGGTAGGGCGCGGCGGCGCGGATGGTGGCGTCGAGCGCGAGATCGTCGTTTTTCCGCTGTTGCGCCGCGGCGATGTAGCGTCCCGACTTGCGCGCGGACTTTGTGAGCGTCCGGCGTCCGGCGCCGCTGCGCGCCCTCCGGTCTTTTTCATGGCCGAAGGAGACGACCTTGAAGTCCTCGCCGACACGGGACTTTTTCGGTTTTGAGCCGCTATTGCTCTGCTGTCTGTCGCCGCTGCCGCCGCCGTCGGGCGGCGCTTCCTGCGCAGCGGAAGAAGTTTTTTCGTCCTCGTTCTCGTTTTCCGTCGCGTCGTCCTCGTCTGGCAGCTGCTCGTCGCGCGCATCTTCGTTTTCGGGCGGAGACTCCTCCTGCTCCGCGGGATGCTCGCGCCGACGGTGCGGCAGAGCAAAATATGCCGCCTCCGCAATATCGTCGCTGTCCACCGCGTGCTTTCCGTGCAGCGCCGCGACGGCGCGGGCCGTGCGTGAGAGGACGATGTCTGCCCGGTGTCCGGCAACGCCCGCCTCAAGACAGGTCGAGACGATTTCGGAGAGGGCTTCGTCCGTCAGTTCAATGTCTGAAAGGCGCTCCCGCGCGTCCGAAAGCGCGGATAACAGCGCCTGCTGTTCCACTTGATAAGTATCAATGAAGCCCTGCGGGTCACGCTCAAAAGCCGACACGCGCTTTGTAATTTCAACCCGCTCGTGTGCGTCTTCGCATCGCTCGGTCCGGGCATAAAGGCCGAAGTGGTCGGTAAGCTGTGCCGGCACGCCGGTCTCGCCGCCGCTTGTCGTTGCAAGCAGCAAAAATGCGGTCTCCCGCGCATGGGACACGCCCTCGCGCTCGACCCGGCACACGCCGGACGATAGAGTTTCGCTCAGCGCGTCGGCAATGCCGTCCGACAGCAGATCCACGCCGTCGATATACAGCACACCGCCGTCTGCTTTTACCAGAAGGCCTTCCTCAAAGGAGAGCGTTCCGTTTAGCATCGTCTTTTCAAGGTCTGCCGCGCCGCAGAGCCTGTCCTCTGAAACGGAGAGCGGCACTTCGACAAACGGCCCTGCGCACAACGGCGCAACGGAGCGCGCGAGCGTTGATTTTCCACTGCCGCGCTCGCCGTCTATGAGCACGCCGCCGATAGACGGATCGATTAAATTGAGCAGCAGCGCTTCGCGGACGTCGTTTTGTCCGACCGCCGCCGTAAAGGGAAAGCAAATTCGTTCCTGCATATCAAAGACTCTTTTTCTTAATGATGTAGACATAGGTTCCCGTAAGGAACACGCCGAGGTAGCAAAGCAAGAGCAAAAGCTCGCTGAATTTCCAGCTCTCGCCGTAACTCACGGCGCGCAGAATACTGCTCGCGTAGCTCAGTGGCAGACAGCCGATGGCGGCTTTCAGCGCGGTGGGCAGCTTTTCGAGCGAAAAGAAAGTGTTGCAGAGAAAGGTCATAGGCGTGATCACAAAGGTAGAAAAGCGCGCTACGTCCGCGTGTGTTTTTGCCATGATTGCCGCGAGGACGCCAAGCGCGGCAAAGGTCGCGCCGTTTAGAAAGATCACTACAAAAAACAGCGCGTTTACCTGCATTTCGACACCGAACGGTAGCGACAAGAGCAGCACCAGCGCGGCAACGTACAGCCCCCGCAGCGCACCGCCGAAGGTCTCGCCAAGGATGTACTGGCCGAGCGGCGTCGGGGATATCAGAATCTGCTCGAAAGAGTGCTCGTAGAGCCGCTGAACGTTCAGTGGCGTTGCGACCGAGCTGTATCCGGTGTTCATCGAACTCAGCGCAATGACGCCGGGAATGAGAAACGCGATATAGGGCTGCCCGTCCGCGCCCGTGTGCCCGCCGAGACCGTAGCCGAAGGCGATGAGGTATAAAAGCGGACTGATGACCGCCGAGAGTGTGATGCGCAGCCACGCGTCACGAAATTCGACCCATTTTTCCCAGAGCGCCGTCCGAATGCCCATGGTCTATCCCCTTTCCCGCGAACGCGATGAATACGTCCTCCAGATTTGTTTCGCGCAGCGTCGTTTTACCTGCTGCCTGCGCAATATAGGCGAGCGCCGCGTCCTTTTCCGCAAAGTGCCGCGTGGCGATCTCGCCGCTTTGAAAAACGTCCACCGCATAGGCGCCGAGCGTTGCAATAAGCACCTCCGGCGTATCGACCGCGCACAGGCGGCCACTGTCCAAAAGCGCGACGCGGCGGCTGAGAATCTGCGCCTCCTCTATGTAGTGGGTCGTGAGAAGAATGGTCATGCCCTGCTCGTTGAGGCGGTAGAGCGTCGACCAGATCTGGCGGCGGGAAACGGGGTCAAGGCCGACCGTCGGCTCGTCAAGAATGAGATACTGCGGCTCTGTCATCAGCGCACGGCAGAGCATGAGCCGGCGCTTCATTCCGCCGGAGAGCTGCCGTGCTGTTTTCTTCCGCGCATCCAAAAGGCCGCAAAAGGAGAGCAGCTCCTCCGCTTTCTCTCTCCGCTTCGCGCGCGGTATGCCATAGAGCCTGCCGTGCTGCTCCAGAATATCCGAAACCATAAAGTCGTTTCGCAGAGAATACTCCTGCGACATGACGCTGAGCTTTCGTTTTACGGCCATATTTTCCCGAGAGACACGCTCGCCGTCGATGCGGATCTCTCCGCCGTCCGGCAAAAGCAGCGTTGAAAGCAGGCCGATGAGCGTCGTCTTTCCCGCGCCGTTCGGGCCAAGCAACGAAAAAAATTCGCCGGCCTCTATCGTGAGATTTACTCCGTCCACGGCGGTCTTGCCGCCAAAGCGCTTTGTCAGATCCGTTACTTTGATCATGTACCCATCCCGTTCCGACCAAAAAACAGCAGGACCCAAGAAACTCGCGAAATAATTCGCGGGTCCGTCTTGAGACCTGCTGTTGTTCAGTCGGTCAATATGTATTTTTAAGTCAGAGCTTGACGCTCTTTTTGATCTCTTCTGCACGGACGGGCTGTCCGTCCGCAACGTAAATGCTGATTTCTCCAAAGCCGAGCGCACGGATCATCTTGATGAGCTTGACTTCGCGCGCGGAAAGCGGCATGGGCTTTTCATTTTCCTCAGCGGGCAAATCCTTCACCCTTTCCTTTTATGCTCGTTGTCCGGTTGCTTTTCCATTTTACGAGCATCCGCGGACTTCCACAACCCCGGCGGGGGGATAAATTTTACACAATGGATACGGTTTCCTTTCCTGCGCGATTGTCACTTTTTGTGTGAAGCGCTCTCTGCGAGCGGATACCAGCTGCATCTGTTTAAAAATGACGAATGGCCCGGATGGGCCATTCGCCTGAACAGAGGAGCAACAATGCCGAGGGAGGAAGAGAAAGAGTTACGAGAAATTGTTCGATGAGCAGAGCATAAGCTTTTTTGTCCACTTCCGCAAGCCGGGTGGGGGGTTACGATATGACCGATTTTCGGCTGCATGATTTGTTGGTTTTTATCTGTGATTTTGACCCCCGGGGTGGCTTGTATATGCCGTTTTACTGCATTATGATAGAGTGAAAATTGAATAACATGCAATTCATCAGCAAAGGAGAGAACATCGTATGGCAGATATGAAAAAAGCAAACGAGCTTTATAAGGGTGGCTTTAACTGCGGGCAGATCGTTGCGACCTTTCTCAGCGAGACCTGCGGCTTTGATGAACGGGAGGCGCGCGCGGGCCTTGCGGGCTTCGGCGGCGGCATGCACTGCGGCGAGAATTGCAGCGCGGTGATCGGCGGAGTCTATTCGCTGGGTATGTACTGCGGACAGCGCGATCCCGGCGACGAGGCGGCAAAAGAAAAGATCGAGCACATGACGACCGCATTCACGCGCGCTTTCCGGGATCAGCACGGTTCTCTGAGCTGCAGCGAGCTCTGCACGGGCAAACTTGAGAGCTGTGCAAGCTACATTGAAACCGCCGAGAGCATCGTAAAATCGCTCGTGGCTGAGGACAAGCGCAAATAATCAATGCCGAAGCAGAAACATATTTACACAGCCGCACTTTCCGTAAGGACAGTGCGGCTGATTCTATCCGGAAGGAATACCGAATGAGCAAAGGTTTTCGCCGGATAAACCTTTTCTGAAACAGGATGCACTTTTGCCGGAAGAGGGCAGAATGAGGGGACGGACGGCAGACGGAAAAATTAAGATATGCTGAAATATTGTAAAAAATGCTTCATTCGCTTGCAAAAGACGGCACGTTGCGGTATAATACCTGTAACTATTTGTAACCGCCAGGTGAACTATGTCTAAAGATTGCAGGAACGGGTGATACATATGAAAATATTTCGGAAGAACAAGAGCAGGTTTGCTCTGATTCTGACGCTGGTGCTCGCTTTCAATATGAGCTTTGCGCTGCTCGGAGGAACAACGGCCGAGGCGGTCACAAGCGCCCAGATCAACGCGCTGAAAAATCAGCAGGCTCAGCTTGCGGAGAAACGAGCTGCCATTCAATCGCAGTCGCAGGCGCTGAAGGGCCAGATGGCCGACCAGAACCAAAAACTGAGCGTTCTTGCCCAACAGCTTGACGTCACAAATCAGGAACTGGATAATCTCTCGCAGCAGATCGCCGCTTACACCGATTCGATCGCAAAGCTTGAAAATGAGCTCAACCTCGACCGGCAGAAGGAAGAGGCGCTTCTGGCGCAGTACGGCAAGCGTCTGCGTGCGATGGAGGAAAACGGAAATTCCTCTTACATAGCGATCATCTTCGGCGCAAGCGATTTTCAAGACTTCCTCGGCCGCATCAGCGATATCAAGGAGATCATGCAGTATGACACTGATCTGATCAACGAGGTTCGCGATGCCGCCAAAAAGGTAGAAGAAGCAAAGTCCAAGATGGAATCCGAGATGGCGATCCAACAGGAAGTCTTTCAGGAGTATCAGGAAAAGCAGGCCGATCTTCTGAGCCAGCAGCAGGAAGTCAAGGAGGTCCTCTCCACACTGGAGGCAAGCTCCGCCGACTATGACGCGCAGCTTCAGTCCGTCAATGCCCTTTCCGCCTCGATCTCCAGCCAGCTCACAAAGATGCAGGCCGAGCTTGAGGAACAAAAACGTCTGCAGGCCGAACAGGCCGCAGCCAATCAGGTCAGCAATAAGCCCAATTCATCCGGATCTACAAGCTCTCCGAGCAAGCCGAACGGCGGAAGCAGCTGGACAAATGACACGACCGTTTCCGGAGGCTCCGGCCAGGACATCGTGAACTATGCGAAATCCTTCCTTGGTGTTCCTTATGTCTATGGCGGCACCTCCCCTTCCGGCTTTGACTGCTCCGGTCTTGTCTACTATTGCTACCGTCACTTTGGCTATAGTGTGAACCGTACCGCTGCGGGCTTGTCTTACAATGGCACATCCGTCAGTTCTCTGCGCGCGGGCGATGTTGTCCTCTTTACATCCGTGGACGGCAGCTATATCGGTCACTGCGGCATCTACGTCGGCGGCGGCCAGTTTATCCATGCGCCGCACACCGGCGACGTCGTGAAGATCTCAAACCTTTCGGATTCTTATTATACGTCCCACTATGTCGGCGCAAGACGCATCATCAACTGATTTGTTAATGGAACAAAAAAGTCTCTGCAATGCATTGCAGAGACTTTTTTTGCCCGGATCCGTATTTGTATAATCAGACGGAAACGCGGTAACATTCTAGTTGGGATCGCACAATGAGCGAAAAAATATATGCCGGCGATTTGAAACGCTTGACACCGAAAAAGATGGATGGTACTATTAAAAATGTGATTGGAAAACAATTGATTTTTTTGTCGCAAAGAACGTGGAAAATTAAATATTCGGTTGAAGGAGCCGGGAGAGACCGCTTATGCGGCGCCGAAGGGGAAGCGCGAGAAACTCTCAGGCGAAAGGACCTGCTCTGGACGAAACTCTGGAAAGCATTCTTCTATGAATGCACCGAAGAAGTAACTCTTTCAGGTAAATCCACAGAGCGCGGAAACTTAAATTTCTGCGCTCTTTTTTGTTCACCTATCAACTAACGCTAGAAAGAGGACGAAACAATGGAACGGAAAACGCCGCTTTATGAAGAACATGTCAAGCTTGGGGGGAAGATCGTCCCCTTTGCCGGCTGGCTTTTGCCGGTGCAGTATTCGGGCGTCATCGCCGAGCACAATGCGGTCCGCACGGCCTGCGGACTCTTTGATGTTTCGCACATGGGCGAAATCCTATGCACGGGAGCCGATGCGCTTGCAAATCTCAACCACCTGCTCACGAACGACTACACGGACATGGAGATCGGCCAGGCTCGTTACAGTCCGATGTGCAATGAAAACGGCGGCGTGGTGGACGACCTCATTGTCTACAAAAAGACCGATGAGCGCTATCTGATTGTCGTAAACGCGGCGAATCGTGATAAAGACTTTTCCTGGATGCTTGCACACCAGATCGGAGACGTTGAGCTGACGGATATTTCAGACGAGGTCGCGCAGCTTGCTCTGCAGGGGCCGAAGGCCGAAGCCATTCTACGCAAGCTTGCGGCGCCGGATGACATCCCCGAAAAATATTACACCTGCAAGTTCGACCGTGAGATCGCGGGCGTCAAGTGCATCGTTTCGCGCACCGGCTACACCGGCGAGGACGGCTTTGAACTTTACATGGCGGCGCGGGATGCAGTTAAGCTGTGGAACCTGCTGCTGGAAGCCGGAAAAGATGAGGGGCTTCTCCCCTGCGGTCTTGGTGCGCGCGACACGCTGCGGCTTGAGGCGGCAATGCCGCTCTACGGCCATGAAATGAATGACGAGATCTCCCCGCGCGAAGCCGGACTCGGTATCTTCGTGAAGATGCAGAAAGACGATTTTATCGGCAAAGCGGCGCTCGAAGCAAAGGGCAAACCGACGCGTCGGCGCGTCGGACTCAAGGTTACGGGGCGCGGTATCGTCCGCGAGGAACAGGACGTCTACTATCAAGGCGCAAAAATCGGAGAAACGACTTCCGGCACCTTCTGTCCTTATCTCGGCGCTGCTTTGGCAATGGCCATTCTGCCGCTTGAGGTGGCGGAGCCGGGCACACAGCTTGAGGTAGATGTGCGCGGCCGCCGTGTGGCTGCTGAAGTTGTTAAGCTTCCGTTTTATAAAAGAGAAAAATAAAAATATGTTGGCCGCAATGCGGCGGAAAGGACGAAAAATGAATTTTCCGACTGATCTGAAGTACACGAAATCCCATGAATGGGTCAAATTTCTCAGCGAAACGACCGTAGAGGTCGGTTTGACCGACTATGCACAGAGTGAACTTGGCGATCTGGTTTTTGTAAATCTCCCCGAGGTCGGAGACAATGTTGTAGCGGGCGAGGTCTTTGCGGATGTTGAGTCCGTCAAGGCGGTGTCGGATGTCTACTCCCCCGTTACCGGCACGGTTTTCGAGACGAACGAGGGCCTGCTTGACAGCCCGGAGAACATCAACAGCGACCCGTACGGTGCATGGCTTGCACGCGTCGAGAACGTCAGTGCAACAGATGAACTGATGAGCGCCTCCGACTACGAAGCATTCGTTGCTGAGGAAGCCGGCAAGTAAGCTTTTCCGCGCAAAAAAATCAGAAAGAAGAGAAAAACATGGGTTCCTTTGTACCGAACACAAAAGCCATGCAAAACGAAATGCTGCGCGAAGCCGGTTACAGCGACTGGACGCAGCTATATGCGGATGTGCCCGACAGCGTTCTGCTCAAGGATGGCCTTGATCTGCCCGAGGGCCTCTCAGAGCTTGATGTAACACGTATCATGCGTGCGCTCGCAGAGCAGAATGTCCGTTTTGAACATGTTTTCCGCGGCGCAGGCGCTTACCGCCACTTTATTCCCGCCATTGTAGGCCGCGTTACGCGCAAGGAGAGCTTTGTCACGGCCTATACGCCCTATCAGGCGGAGATTTCCCAGGGAATACTACAGTCGATTTTTGAATATCAGACGATGATCTGTACGCTCACGGGCATGGAAGCGGCAAACGCTTCCCTCTATGACGGCGCGACTGCCGCCGCGGAGGCCGTGCAGATGTGCATTGACAGAAAGCGCACGACCGTGTATGTTTCCGAGACTGTGCATCCGGACGTTATGCGCGTCGTGGCGACCTACTGCCTCGGCCGCGGAACGGAACTGCGTACGATTTCGGCAGTTGGCGGCGTGACGGACGTTGACGCGCTTCGGGCGGCGCTCGATGACAGCACGGCATGCGTTTTGATCCAGAGTCCGAACTTCCTTGGACTGCTCGAACCCGCGAAGGAGATCGGCGAAGCGGCGCATGCTGCCGGGGCAAAGTTTGTGATGAGCTGTGAGCCTGTTTCCCTTGCCCTTTTCGAAACACCGGCTGAGTGCGGCGCGGATATTGCAGTCGGCGAGGGACAGAGTCTCGGCCTGCCGCTGTCCTGGGGTGGCCCCTATCTCGGCTATATGGCGGCAACGGGCGCGATGATGCGCAAGCTTCCCGGCCGCATCGTCGGAGAAACGAAGGACGCCGACGGGAACCGCGCCTATGTCCTTACGCTGCAGGCCCGCGAGCAGCACATCCGCCGCGAAAAGGCGGGCTCAAATGTCTGCTCCAACGAAGCGCTCTGTGCTTTGACTGCGTCTGTTTACCTCGCGGCTATGGGACCGGACGGTCTGCGTGAAGTGGCCTCCCAGTGCTGTGCCAAGGCGCACTATCTGCAAAGCGAGCTTGCAAAGATCGGCCTTTCCCCTGCGCATTCCGGCGAATTTTTTAATGAGTTTGTAACGGATTGTCCGAACAGCGAGAAAGTGCTTGACGCGCTCGAAAAGAAGGGATTTCTCGGCGGGCTGCCGCTTTTCGGCAACAAGATCCTCTGGTGCGCGACCGAAATGAACACAAAAGAAGAGATCGATGCGCTGGTCGAGATCGTGAAGGAGGCGCTGTAAAAAATGGAACTGCTTTTTGAAAAAGGCGGCGAAGGCCGCCGCAGCGACTATCTTCCGGTCTGCGATGTACCCGCTTATGAACCGAAGACGCATCTGCGCGCGGCGGCGCTCGATCTGCCGCAGCTCTCCGAAGTCGAAGTGGACCGCCATTATGAGGCGCTCTCCCGCCGGGCCTATGGCGTGTGCGACGGCTTTTATCCGCTCGGTTCCTGCACGATGAAATACAATCCCGCCGTCAATGAGGACCTCGCGGCCCTGCCCGGTTTTTCAGATATCCACCCCCTGCAGCCTGCCCACACGGTGCAGGGCTGCTTGAATGTTCTGCGCATCACGGAGAAATATCTCTCCGAGATCACCGGCATGGACGGCTTTACGTTCCAACCCGCCGCCGGTGCGCACGGCGAATTCACCGGACTTCTTATGATCAAGGCGTACCACCGGAACCACGGCGACGGGGTCCGCACAAAGATCATTGTTCCGGATTCCGCCCACGGGACCAATCCGGCGAGCGCCGCGATGGCGGGCTTTTCGGTGGTGAACATTTCCTCCGGACCGGACGGATGCGTTGATCTCGATGCGCTTCGGGCTGCCGTCGGCCCCGACACGGCCGGACTCATGCTGACAAACCCGAACACGGTGGGCCTTTTTGACCGTAACATTCTGGAGATCACGCGCATTGTCCATGAGGCCGGCGGCCTGTGCTATTACGATGGAGCAAATCTGAACGCGATCATGGGTGTTGCGCGGCCCGGGGACATGGGCTTTGATGTGATGCACCTCAACCTCCACAAGACCTTTTCGACCCCGCACGGCGGCGGCGGACCCGGCAGCGGTCCCGTCGGCTGCAAGGAATCCCTGCTCCCCTATCTGCCGGGAATTCGAGTCCGCGAGGAAAAGGGCGTGATGGAAGCGTTGACGCCGGAGTGCAGCATCGGTTCCGTCCGGGGCTTCAACGGAAACTTCCTCGTTGTGGTCCGGGCGCTTGCTTATCTGCTGACGCTTGGCCGCGCCGGCGTGCAGGAAGCGGCGATAAACGCGGTCCTGAACGCCAACTATATGCGTGTCAAGCTTGCGGATGACTTTGACATGGCCTATGACCATACCTGCATGCACGAATTTGTGATTTCCTTGCAAAAACTCAAGGACGAGACCGGCGTATCCGCGCTCGACGCGGCGAAGGGCCTACTCGATCTCGGCATTCACCCCCCCACGATGTATTTCCCGCTGATCGTTCACGAGGCGCTGATGCTCGAGCCGACCGAGACGGAGACGAAGGAGACGCTGGACGCTGCGATTGAAGCGCTGCGCACCGTCCGTAAAATGGCAGAAACGGACCCCGAGACCCTGCACCAGAGCCCGCGTACCGCTGTGATCGGCAGACCGGACGAGGTCGAGGCCGCACGCCACCCGGTCATTCGCTGGCAGGAGAGGAAAGAATGATCGAACGACTCAGCTGCATTTATTCGACCGGGACCGACCCCTATGAAAATCTGGCGCTCGAGGAGCATCTGCTGGGCGTTGTTGAGCCGGGCGAATGCATCCTCTACCTCTGGCAAAACCGCAGCACGGTAGTCATTGGCCGAAACCAGAACTGCTGGCGAGAATGCCGGGTGACACAGCTTGAAAAAGACGGCGGACATCTTGCCCGCCGTCTTTCCGGCGGCGGCGCGGTTTACCACGATCTTGGAAATTTGAATTTTACCTTTCTCGTCCCACGAGAGGAGTACGACGTTGAAAAACAGACCCGGGTCATTCTCAGCGCGGTTAGGTCCTTTGGAATCCCGGCCGAGCGCACGGGACGCAACGACTTGACCGTTGCCGGGCGAAAGTTCTCCGGTCACGCCTACTACCGGACCGACAAGGTCTGTTATCACCACGGGACGCTCCTTTTGCACGCGGACGAGCGCGCGATGGAAAAGTACCTCTCCGTTTCCCGCGAAAAACTGAGCGCCAAGAGTGTCGACTCCATACGCTCGCGTGTCTGCAATCTGGACGAGTGCAGCCCCAATGTCAGCGTGAGCGCGATGGAGAACGCCTTGCTTTCGGCGTGTTCCGAGGTCTACAGCCTTCCCTTTTTGCCGCTTGCGGACGAACGTCTCGACGGAGACGCGCTTCGGAAACTGGCGGAAAAGTACGCCTCACCGGAATGGAAGTACAACCGCAGGCTTCCCTTTGAATACGCCCTTGACGGACGTTTTGACTGGGGCGAGGTTCAGCTGCAGCTTCATGTCGCAGATGGCCGCATTGCGGATATTGCCGTCTGCTCGGATGCGCTGGACACAACTTTCCCCGACCTTGTGCGGGCGGCGCTGCTGCATATCCCGTTTGTGGGCGCTGCCGTGAAAAACGCCTTTGCGGCCCTTCCGGCGACTGAGGAGCCGCGCGCGCAGATGCTGCGCGACACGGAGAAGCTTCTGCTCGAAGCAATGTAGGAGGAAAAAATGGACGAAATCTTCGACCTTGTTATCATCGGCGGCGGCCCCGCGGGCACACATGCCGCGTCCGAGGCCGTGAAAGCCGGCATGAAAACAGCGCTGATTGAAGCGGATGCCCTCGGCGGTACCTGCCTCAACCGTGGCTGCATCCCCACGAAGACCTTGCTGCACACAGCTTCTCTGTACCGCGAGATGAAAAGCGGAGCGGAGATCGGCCTGCTCGCGACGGACGTTTCTGTCGATATGGCGGCCTTGCAGCGCTACAAAGACGGCGTTGTCGAAAAGCTCGTCGGCAGTATTGAACAAGGCCTGCAAAAAGCGAAGGTCATGCTTTTTCGCGGCAGTGCCCGGCTTCGCTCTCCCACAGAGGTGGAGATTGGCGGAGAAACGCTCGAGACAAAGCGGGTCCTCCTTGCGACGGGCTCGCTGCCGGTCCGTATCCCCGTGCCGGGTATCGACCTGCCCGGCGTGTATGACAGCACCGGGATGCTCGCGCTTGAAACCATTCCGGAGAGCGTCGTTATCATCGGCGGCGGCGTTGTCGGCATGGAATTTGCTTCGCTCTACTGCGATCTCGGCAGCCGCGTTACGGTCATCGAGGCGCTCGACCGCCTGCTTGCAAACATGGACCGCGAGCTTGGCCAGAGTCTCAGGATGAGCTTGAAAAAACGCGGAGCAGACATTCACACCTCCGCCAGTCTCAAGGAGATCCGCAAGGCCGACGACGGGCTTGTCTGCGTCTATACGGAAAAGGAAACCGAGGCCGAGGCGCAGGGGGACGCGGTGCTCATCGCCGTTGGCAGAAGACCGAACACGGCAGAGCTGTTTGCGCCCGGCTGTGCGCCGGAGATGGAGCGCGGACGCATTGTCGTAAACGAGCGGTACGAAACTTCCCTGCCTGGCGTCTGGGCGGTGGGCGACGTCACCGGCGGCATACAGCTCGCGCATATGGCAAGCGCCGAGGCAAGCAACGCGGTGGCGATCATGTGCGGAAAACAGCCGCAGATCCGCACAGATGTGGTGCCGAGCTGCGTCTATACAAGCCCGGAGATCGCCTCGGTGGGAATTTCGCCACAAGACGCGAAAAAGCAGGGACTGCGCGTGACGACGAAAAAGGTCCCCATGACCGCCAATGGGAAAACCGTCCTCTCGCGTGGTGAGCGCGGGTACATTTCTGTGACGGCGGACGCGGAGACCGGCAGGATTCTCGGCGCGCAGATGCTCTGCGAACGCGCCACAGATATGATCGGCGAGTTCGCGTCAGCCATTGTGAATGGCTTGACGCTTGAACAGCTTGCCCCCGTCATCCGCCCGCACCCGACCTATAACGAAGCGATCGGAGAACTTCTGCGTTCCTAAAAAACAAAAAGCCGAAGCTTTTAATCAAGCGTCAGCTTTTCGTGATATTGCCGGAAATTCGTCGGAAAAGACCATAGAGTGCCGAAATGGCAATTGGAGCTTGAATCTTGAAGCGGCTCTGTTGTATAATTTAGGCAGATGATCCCAAGAAAAATAGAATGGACGGATGGAAAAAATGAGAAAAGCAGTCACCAGCTTTACCCTCGACTACATACTTACCTCGCTTGCATTTATCCTCATCGGTATTCTCTTCCTTGCGGACCCGGATACTTCGGGAAAAATCGTCTGCTACATTTTCGGAGGTATCCTTTGCGCGATCGGCGTAGTACACATGATCTTCTATTTTGCCACGCCGGTTCAGATGCCGGAATACAGCTTGAACCTCGTCCGGGCAATTATCTTTATCGGCCTCGGCGCATTTGTTTTTGCAAAGCCCGATAAGGTCATGGCCGTTCTGCCGATCGTGATGGGGATATCCGTTCTGATTGACAGCATCGTCAAGCTCCAGAATGCCATTGATATGCTGCGTATCCACCAGAAGAGCTGGCTCTATACGCTCATTGCAGCGGTCGTGCTGGGTGTGCTCGGCGGCGTGATGGTTGCAAAGCCATCCGTCGGCTATCAGTTTATCGGCATTGTCTTTATTCTCAACGGCATCATCGACATTGTTGCCCTCCTGCTTCTTCGAAAGCGTTTGAACAGTGTGTCGCAGGAGATATGAGCAGACAAAAATACCGCCGCACTATTCGGTGCGGCGGTATTTTTTATGGAGCATTATTCTCCGCCCTCGTTTTTTCGTTCCGAAGCGAGACTCAAAGTGTTTACAACAAGGCCGCTGGAAACACAGGCATCTACGACCAGCGTGAACCAGAGCGGCGCAATGCCGACGGCAGCCAGGATCAGTAAAAGCGCTTTCGCAGATGCCGTTGCGATGATGGATATGGTGGAATAACGCTTGGCGGCGCGGGCAATCTCAAGCACCGGAACGACCGGAGCTGTCGAAGAGCCAAGCACGAAGACGTCCGCCGGGCGCAGTCCGTGGCCCAGTGCGAGAGCGTCGATCTCGATGCCGACGTCCGCAGCGCGGAAGGCCTCATCCGGACTTTCCGGGCAGCCTACGAAAGCAAGCGTGCTGTTGGGCGCGAGGCGCGATTTCATATCCGTGATCTTCTGCCCCTGATCGGTGGCTGAACATTCGGCATAGTATTCGTCGATCGCAAGCTCACTCGCGACACGGCGGCTGGGGTCGCGTCCGTCGGCCGTGACCATTGCGACACGCTCGACCCCGCAGCGGGAGAGCGCATGTACAGTCTCAACGGCGTCGCGGGAGACGGTCTCGCTGAGATCAATATGGCCGGCATAGATCCCGCCGACGGCCATGTGTACCGCTGAGATGGAGTAAGTCCCGTCCGGAACGGCAACAGAGTTCTGCCGCAGAAAATCACGATTTCCGAGGACGATCGGGATGTTGTCGACTGCGACGGAAACGCCGTCGGCACATTCGCTGCGGTCTTGTACAAGGGACTCGTCGATCTTACCGCCATAGGCCGCCATGATCGCTCTGGCAGCCGCCGTTTTACTGTGCGCCTCCGCATGGGCCGCAACTTTCAGAAAAGTTGCGGGGTCCATGCGATCGGTCTTGATGGAGGCGACAGAATAATTTTTCTCTGTCAGCGTGCCGGTCTTTCCAAAGACAAGGGCGCGCGTGTCCGAGAATTTTTCCAGTGTGCCCGCACCGAGCACGACAGCCCCATGCTTACGCGCGGTAGCGACTCCGACGTAATATGTGGAAGGAATCGTCAGCAAAATGCTGCATGGAGACGCGATGGCAAGAATTGCGGCAACGCGGTGAAAAGCGAGCGGCAGTTCAGCTGCGCCGGAGAGCGGCAGCGCAATAAGGAGGACGGCGCAGAGCGTGAGCGCAGCGGGAATGAGCAGCTGCAGGCGGCTTGCCCATTTCTTCTCGGCAGCAGTCTGTTCAAGCGCACCCGAACGAAGTGCGTCACCGAATTTTGTGCAGATAGAAGCCGACGGTTCGGAGATGATCTGCACCGTGACGCTGCCATCCGCGCATTTGCTGCCGGCGGGCGCAAAGCTGCCGGGCGTCAGTTCGTGCAGGGCGGCGTCACCTGTCAAAAAGCTGAGATCCGCATAGGCGCTGCCCCCTGTGACAACGCAGTCCGCGGGAAAAGACCTGCCTGCATCGACTCGGACGGTGCTGCCCGGCGTGATGTCCGTGCCTGCCCAGTCGCTGTTATCAGCAGGATCGATCATGTTTGTAAGGGAGCGCTTTACACCGCACTGCACATAATCGCGCAGGATATAGACGAGCTGCAAAAGCAGCGGCGCAAGCGCACCCTGTGTCGGCTGCCCCGTGCAAAACGCGATAACGGCGGCGACAACGACCAGCAGATTTTCGCGCAGAAGCGAGCGCTGACGGATGTCGTCCCATGCGCCGATCACGAGATCATAACCCGCGGCAGCGGCGGCGCCAATGAGGATGACGAGCATGACGCCGCTCGAAAGCGTGAGGAACGTCGTGAGAAGAATGAGTGCGGCCGCAACTGCGAGCCGGATGATCATCACGAGACCCGGACCGTTGTAATCTTCCCCGGCAAGACGGAAACAGCGCCCTGCTCCCCTGCCGGTTTCCGGAACTTCAGAACCGCCGCGCGGTTCGGCTGAAACGGACAGATTGTCTTTATCCATAGAGATCATTCCTTACTGTATCGTTTGTCCGGTGCAGACCGGATGAGAACTTTATGCCTTACCGTCGCTGCCGAGAACGTTGATGATCTTGGCTTTGACGAGTTCGCGGATGTTATCGCGGCCCGGCGCGAGGTACTTGCGGGGATCGAAGGCTTCCGGCTCTTTTGCGAGCGTTTCGCGTACGCCGGCGGTCATGGCCAGGCGGAGGTCGGAATCGATGTTGATCTTGCAGACAGCCCTGCTCGCCGCCTGACGGAGCTGGTCCTCGGGTACGCCGAGCGCATCGACGAGTTTGCCGCCGTTTGCGTTGATGGTGTCGACATACTTCGGGATGACAGAGGACGCGCCGTGCAGCACGATCGGGAAGCCGGGCAGACGCTTTTCGACTTCTTCCAGAATGTCAAGACGGAGCTGCGGCTTGGTGCCGGGCTTGAACTTGAACGCGCCGTGGGAGGTGCCGATGGCGATGGCGAGACTGTCGCAGCCGGTGCGGGAGACAAATTCCTCGACCTCCTCGGGACGGGTGTAGGAGGAATCCTCGGCCTTGACGTTGACCGCGTCCTCAATGCCGGCAAGTCTGCCAAGCTCCGCTTCTACGACGACGCCGTGCGCGTGCGCATAGTCGACGACCTGCTTTGTGAGAGCGATGTTTTCCTCGAACGAGTACTTAGAGCCGTCGATCATGACGGAAGTGAAGCCGCCGTCAATACAGGACTTGCAAAGCTCGAAGCTGTCGCCGTGGTCAAGATGCAGGCAGATCGGAAGGCCGGTGTCGGCCTCAGCAGCCTCGACGAGCTTCATCAGATAGACATGCTTTGCATATTTCCGTGCGCCTGCGGAAACTTGAAGGATCAACGGAGAACGGACTTCAGCAGCCGCCTCGGTGATGCCCTGGATGATTTCCATATTATTAACATTGAACGCGCCTATCGCGTAGTGACCTTCATAAGCTTTTCTGAACATTTCCGTCGATGTGACTATCGGCATGGAATCAACTCCTTAAAATTTTTTGTCATTAAGACTCATATGCCTGTATTTTACTCCAATTCTGTGTTATCATCAACAGATACAGGGAACTTTTTATTTTTATTTTCATTTAACAAAAGGAGAGATCGAAATGTCAAATACTCTCAAAGGCTCCTGCATCATCGGCCAGTCCGGCGGCCCCACCGCCGTCATCAACGCGAGTGCCTACGGCGTGATCCGCACGGCACTCGACGCCGACTGCATCACGAAGGTCTATGGTGCGGCCCACGGCATCAAGGGCGTTCTGGACGACAAACTTTATGTTATGGACGAGGAAGATCCCAAGGAACTGGAGCTTCTCAAAAATACGCCATCCTCCGAGCTCGGCAGCGTCCGCTACAAAATTGCCGACCCCGAAGAGGATGACACAGACTATAAGCGCATCCTCGAGATCTTCAAGAAATACGATGTAAGATATTTCTTTTATAACGGCGGCAACGACTCCATGGATACCTGCGACAAGATCAGCCGCTACATGAAGAAGGTAGGCTACGAATGCCGCGTTATGGGCGTTCCCAAGACGATTGACAATGACCTCTGGGGAACCGACCACTGCCCCGGCTACGGTTCGGCGGCGAAGTATATCGCTACCTCCTGCATGGAGGTCTCCAAGGATGCGCGCGTCTACGACACCGGAATGATCACGGTGATGGAGATCATGGGGCGTCACGCGGGCTGGCTCGCGGGCGCGGCGGCACTGGCGAGCTACTGCGGCTCCGGCCCGGACCTTGTTTATCTGCCGGAGGTCGATTTTGATTACGAAAAATTCTGTGCGGACGTTATCGACATTTATAAGCGCGAGGGCAAGGTCCTCATCGCGGTGTCCGAGGGCATCCATGATAAAGACGGCAAATTTATTTCCGAATACGGTTCCAAGCTTGCCGAAACGAAGGATGCTTTCGGTCATGCGCAGCTCGGCGGTCTCGCCGTTCAGCTTGCGGACGAACTCAAAAAGCGAACCGGCGCAAAGGTCCGCGGCATCGAACTGAGCCTTCTCCAGCGCTGCGCCGCGCATCTCGCTTCCGAGACCGACCTCAATGAAGCGGTCGAGGCCGGCCGCCTCGCCGTTGAAGCGGCGATTGCCGGCGAGACCGGTAAGATGGTCGCCTTTGAGCGCAATGATGTGGATGGAAAGTATGTCTGCGAAATGACGCTTGTTCCACTCGAGTCGGTCGCAAATCTCGAAAAGAAGGTCCCGCGCGAGTGGATCAACGACGAGGGCAACAATGTGAAACAGGAATTCATCGGCTATGCCCTTCCCTTGATTCAAGGCCAACCGGAGCGTCCGACGGAACACTCCCTTCCGCGGTATGCACACCTCAAAAAAGTTCTCGCAAAATAAAGCAAAAGCGCATAAAAAACGGACGGGAGCCGCTTCCATTTCGGAAGCGGCTCCCGCTTTGCACATTTACCTTTCTTTATTGAGGTGTGTCTCAACGGCCTGCGCAACGGTCTTGAGCGTTCCGTCTTGAAACGGAGAGTCCAGTCCGCCGAGCGCGCAAAGCTCCAGATAGGTTTTTGTGCCGCCGGCCTGCACGAAAGTGAGGTAGCGGGAGAATGCCTTCTGCCAGTCCTTTTCAGAGGCCATCCAGAATTCAAAGGCGGTCGTCTGCGCAAGGCAGTAGTCAATATAGTAGAGAGGATTGGAATAGATGTGGTGCTGGCGCTGATAGCCGCCGCCGGTGCAGAAGTAGGGCAACTCGCCAAAATCGATCCACGGACGGTAGAGATGCTCAAGCTCCAGCCACTTTGCGCGGCGCTCATCCGGCGTAAACTCGGGATGCTCGTACATCTCCGTCTGGAAGTGGTCGACAAGTGTGCCGTAGGGAATGAAATCGAGGGCCGTTTCGAGCTGGTAATCGCGAAAGCGCTCCGCAGCGTCCCCAAAGAAGAGCGCGTCCCACGGACGGGAGAACAGTTCCATCGACATGGAGTGCGTCTCTGCGCCATCCATCGTGGGGCAGCGCAGCTCGCTGAGGGGATTTGTACGGGCAGTATAATCGGCAAAGGCGTGCCCCGCTTCATGCGTCAGAACGTCCACATCTCCGGCAGTGCCGTTAAAGTTTGCGAAAATGAACGGAGATTTGTAGTCCGGGATGCTAGTACAGTAGCCGCCTCCGGCCTTCCCTTTTTTACTTTCAAGGTCAAAAAGCTCGTTCTCTTTCATAAAATCGAAAAATGCGCCGGTCTGTGGGCTCATCTCCCGATACATCTTCTGCGCCGCGTCGACCAGCGCGTCGCGGTCGCCGGTGGGCTTCGGATTGCCGTCCGGATACAGGCAGGAATCATCCCAAAACAGCAGACGGTCAAGCCCAAGGCGCTTTGCCTGCCCCGCCTTGAGGCGGGAAACGACCGGCACGACGTCGCGCACGACGAGCTTGCGGAACGCGGCGATCTCGTCCGGACCGTAACAATTGCGTCCAAGACGGTCATAGCCAAGTTGAACGTAGTTTTTGTAACCGAGCCGATGCGCCTGCTCGGTGCGATTTTTTACAAGTTCGTCATAGATCTCGTCGAGACGGACGGAGTGTTCCGTGAAGAAGCCCGCGATCTTCTCCCATGCGGCCTTGCGGACGGTGCGGTCCTGACCGATCGTGAACTTCTGCATCTCGGAGAGATTATAGACCCCGCCCTGAAATTCGATCTTCGCGGAAGCAAGCAGGTTTTCGTATTCCGTTGTGAGGGCGTTTTCGCGCTGGCAGAGGTCGATGACGGCAGGCGAGAAAGAACGCAGGGCAATCTCAATGTTTTGAAAGAAGATTGCGCCGGTTTTTTGTTCAAGTTCAGCGCGGAACTTTGTTTTTACAAGCACGCGGTAAAAGTCCTGCTGATAATTGTTCACGATCGGAATATTTTCATCGAAGAACGCGACTTCGGTCTTGTAAAAGGAGTCTGTAGTATTGATGGACTGACGAATTTCGGCGATCGTTGCCATCGTATCGAAAGCGTCCGAAAGCTTTTCGTGTTCGAGGATCATTGCATACTGCTCCTGCGCTGTGGCAGCCTTGGGAAAACGAGCCGTAAGCGAGGCGTACTTTGCTTTGATCGCCTCCAGATCTGGACGTTTGTAGGGCATATCTTTGAACTTCATATAAGCATACTCCTTCTAATTCTAAAAAACAGTTCCTTTGAAATTTGTAGCCATTATAACACGAAAGGAGGTCGGATTAAAGCAAAGTCAGCGCTTATGAACAGGACGCTTGCGGCGGCGCGAACCCGGTTCCAGACGCTAGACGGTGCATTTATTGCACAAACAACCTACGCATAAAAGAACCTGTGCAATTACTGCACATAAAGACCACTAAACAAGGATGACAAAAACATGAAAACGGTGCGATCTGCGCACCTATTCTTGAAAAGAGTGCAGATATTGAACAGATTCAAATGCGTATGTATACATAATTAAAATAAATAGTTATTATGTATACTTGGCACACTGAAAAAGGCGCTTCCCCTACTTCATCGGGAAAGCGCTTTTTCTTATTTTTGCGGTTTGAACGGACGCGGGTCCGAATCTCCAAATGTTTTTCTTGTGTTGAGAATATCTGTTGCGATACCGGCAGAAAGTGCAGCGCAGTCTGTAAATTTCATTTCCGGACGCAGGTATTTGAAAAATTCCACGCGCAGATATTGCCCGTATAGGTCGCCTGCGAAATCCAGAATGTAGGTCTCGACTGTAATTTTATCGCCGTCGTCGAAGGTCGGACGCATACCCACATTGGTGACGGCGGGAAGTTCCCGCCCGTCCGGCAAAAGGACTTTGGTGGCATAGACGCCGTTGGCGGGCAGTGCCAGACCGGGATCATCGCCCTCCAGGTTTATGGTAGGTGTGCCGAGTTTACGACCGACCTTGCGCCCGTCCTCGACCGTCCCGGCGTAAATATAGGGGTGACCGAGAAATTCGTTTGCTCGTTCGATCTTGCCTTCCGAGATGAGTGTGCGGATGTAGGTGGAACTCACCGTGATGCCGTCGATCTCAAATTTGGGAACGACATCGCAGCCGATGCCGATCTCACGGCAGTAGGCGGGAATATTGTCCGGGCCGCCGCGCCCCATGTAACCGCAGTGAAAGTCGTGACCAATCACGACATGAACGACACCATAGTCCCGAACAAGACTGTCGATAAATTCACGCCAGTCCATTTCCATTGTATGCCGGTTAAAGGGGTAAATGATGACGTTCGAAATTCCATAGTAGCGATGGATGAGGTCTTCCCGCGTTGCAACGCTGCTGATCAGCGGAACATTTTTTCCTGTGATGACGGAAGTCGGACTCACATCGAACGAGAGCACCGCCGGCTCGGCGCCGATCTCGGCGGCACGGCTTTTTGCAGTTTTGATAAGCTCGGCATGTCCTCTGTGGACGCCGTCAAAAAAACCGAGCGCAACAACGGTTTTATCCGCGGTTATTGATGACATCTGTATCCTCCTGACACCGGAATACATCTTTTCCGGGTCGTATTATACTTCGAAAAAGCTCTTAACGGTGCGCATACGACCGTTTTCAACACGGCCGAGCATTAAAAACCCGCCGTCCGGAGCATAGACACGGTATTCGCCATCCGCAGCCGCGAAGGCAAAATCCGCACCGACGCGGCATTTTTTCTCCTGTGCCTTATTGAGTGTAAGCGCGGTAAGGCTGGAAAAGAGCGAGTCGACGGGGCGGAGCAGGCTTTCCGCTTCTCCCCTGTCTGCATAGGACTGAATCTCCGCGAGCGTATGCGCCTCGACGATCGAGAACGCCCCTGCACGCGTGCGCCGCAAGGCTGAGAGGACCGCTCCTGTGCCGAGCCGCGTCCCGATGTCATCTGCAAGCGTACGGATATAAGTGCCCTTAGAGCAGACGACACGAAGACGAAAATCGCCGTCGTCTTTGCCCAGATACTCCAACTCGCGGATTTGGATGGTCCGCGGCCTGCGTTCGACCTCCACGCCTTTCCGCGCGAGATCGCAGAGCTTTTTCCCGTCCACCTTGATGGCGGAGTACATCGGCGGCAGCTGCTGCTGTTCGCCGAGAAATTCCGGCAATATCGAGGTGAGTTCCTCCGCCGTAACGCTGCGGTCACAGCGCGCGAGGATTTCCCCGGTAATATCTAAAGTGTCTGTCGTGATGCCCGTGCGGAGAGAAGCGACATATTCTTTTTCATGGTTTTCCGCGAACGCAACGGCGCGCGTTGCGCGGCCGACGAAGACGACGAGAAGGCCGGTCGCCATAGGGTCGAGTGTGCCGCTGTGTCCGATGCGGCGCTCGTGCAGAATGCAACGCAGTTTCGCCACGACGTCATGGCTTGTGAAGCCCTGCGGCTTGTCTACAAGAATGATTCCGTTCATTACAACTGTTCACCGATCACTTCCGCAAGAATATCCGCCGCTTCAAAGCAGTTTTTGTCCATCGTGCAGCCGGAGGCCATCTTGTGACCGCCTCCGCCGAAACGCGCGCAGACGATGTTTGCGTCAACGAGGCCGGTGGTGCGAACGGAGATTTTGCAATGCGTTGCGTCAATTTCTTTGATGACGGCACTTGCAATGCCGCCTTCTACCCTGCCAGGCAGCGCGGCAATGTCCTGACAGTCCTTCTCCGTCGCGTTGGCTTTTTGGAGCATCTCCCTTGAAACAATGGAAATAACAACTTTTCCATCGTAGTAATAGCGGAAATCTGACAGCAGAAGCGCTTCAAGCGCAATGCGCGCACGGGAGCTAGTACGGAACAGCAGCTTGTTGAGATAGGCGTTTCGCGCGCCTGCCTTGCAAAGCTCGGCACCGGCGGCGAGGGTATCGCCCGTCGTATTGCCGTAAACGAAGCAGCCGGTGTCCGTTGAAACGGCGATATAGAGAAGGTCCGCGACCGTCGGATCAAGCGCACCCATGAGTGTCTTGCACAGTTCCATTACGATCTCGCCGCAGGATGCCTTGTCCGGCCAGAGGAGCGTTTGCTTGGCATAGCCTGTGTTAGACGGATGGTGGTCAACACAAAAATCAACTTCTCCTGAAAAACCGTCTGGGAAAAGACCCTTATCCGCCATATCTACAGCAACGAAAAACGATGGAGTGAAATCCTCAGGAGCCAGATATGGCTCTGCGATCCAGGGGTCGTTGTCGCAGAATTGCGGGTTGTTATAGAGGTATGCGGTCTTGCCGATCTTCCGGAGCGCATAGCAAAGCGCCGAAGCACTGCCCATCGTGTCCCCGTCCGGTCGGACATGCGTTATGAGGAGAATGTTGTCCTGTTTACGGAGCAGGTCCGCGGCTTCACTGATCGTCACTTTTTTCACCTTCCGCGGGACTTTCTGATGTTTCGTTCAAAAAGCCGGGCTGACTCATTATCTGGTTGATGTGCGCGCCGTGCTCAATGGAGTTGTCCAGCTCAAAAATAAGTTCCGGCGTGTATCGCAGGGAGAGCTTCTGTCCGAGCTCATGGCGGAGATATCCAGAAGCGGATTTGAGACCCTTTTTGAGTTCCTTTTCATTGAGCGGCTGATCGGTCGCAAGGCCGTAGACGCTGATATAGACCTTGCAGTAGCGCAGGTCACTCGTTGTTTCCGTTCTCGTAACGCTGATCATGCCCTGATTGACGCGCGGGTCCTTGATGGAGCGCAAAAGCTCACTCACAACGATGCGGATGTCGTCGTTTGTCCTGTCTAGTTTGTAACCTGCCATGTCGATCACCCTTTCGTTTCAGCAGTGCGTTTGCTTACGGTTCTATCTTCTCCATCACGAAGGCTTCTATCACATCGCCCTCCTTGACATCATCAAATTTTTCGAGACTGATGCCGCACTCGTAGCCTTCAGCGACTTCTTTGACGTCGTCCTTGAAGCGGCGGAGTCCGGCGAGCTGACCTTCGTAGATCACGACATTGTCGCGCAGGAGGCGCGCCTGCGCGTTGCGGACGATCTTGCCGTCTGTGACATAGCTGCCGCAGACCGTACCGACCTTGGAGATGTGAATGGTCTGGCGCACCTCGGCGTGACCGGTGATCACTTCTTTGAACTTCGGTGCGAGCATGCCCTTCATGGCGGCTTCGATCTCGTTGATGCAGTCGTAGATGACGCGATAGAGGCGGATATCGACGTTTGCACGGGCAGCGTAATCGCGGGCAGCATTGTCCGGACGGATGTTAAAGCCGACGATCAGTGCACCGCTCGTAGCCGCGAGCATGACATCCGACTCGGAAATTGCGCCGACGGCACTGTGGATGACGCGGACACGGACCTCGTCGTTCGAGAGCTTTTCGAGGGAAGTCTTGACGGCCTCCGCACTGCCCTGCACATCTGCCTTGACGATGATGTTGAAATCTTTGATCTCGCCCTGCTGGATCTGGGCAAACAGATCCTCGAGGGAAACTTTTTTCGGAACGCCGAGCATGGCGTCTTTGTTTTCCTGTTTGCGCTGAGCGACCAGTTCGCGCGCCATGCGTTCGTCATCGACGGCGTTGAAGATGTCGCCTGCCTGCGGGACTTCGGACATACCGGCAATCGAAACAGGAACGGACGGACCGGCTTCCTTGACGGTCTCGCCTTTGTCGTTCGTCATCATGCGGACATGGCCCACAGAGGTACCGGCAATAATGGTGTCGCCCTGATGCAGAGTGCCGTTCTGGACGAGGACGGTCATGACCGGGCCGCGGCCCTTGTCAAGACGGGCTTCGATGACCGTACCTTTGGCGGCACGGTTCGGGTTTGCCTTGAGTTCGCGCATTTCGGCAGTCAGAAGGACCATGTCGAGCAGATAATCGACGCCTTCGCCGGTTTTTGCGGAGATCGGGCAGATGATCGTATCACCGCCCCAGTCTTCACTGACAAGGCCGTACTCGGTGAGCTGCTGCTTGATGCGCTCGGGGTTCGCGTTCGGCTTATCCATTTTGTTGACAGCTACGATGATCGGAATTTCGGCAGCCTTGGCATGATTGATGGACTCGACAGTCTGCGGCATAATGCCATCGTCCGCCGCGACCACGAGAATGGCAACATCCGTTACCATTGCGCCGCGGGCACGCATGGAAGTGAACGCTTCGTGGCCCGGGGTGTCGAGGAAAGTGATGGGGCTGCCTTTGACCATGATGCGGTAAGCACCGATCCGCTGCGTGATGCCGCCCGCTTCGCCTTCTGCAACATTGGTGCGGCGGATGCGGTCGAGCAGAGATGTTTTGCCGTGGTCGACATGGCCCATGACTACGACGACCGGCGCGCGCGGAGAGAGGTCTTCCGGCTTGTCTTCATGGTCGTCAATGAGCATTTCCTCAACAGAAACGCTGACTTCCTTTTCGACCTTGCAGCCCATTTCCATTGCGACCAGAGCGGCGGTATCGTAGTCGATGATGTCCGGCAAAGAGGCCATTGTGCCCATCTTGATAAGTTGGCGGACGACCTCCGCGCCGGTCTTTTTCATGCGGCTGGCAAGTTCGCCAACGCTGATCTCGTCCGGAATGGAGACTTTGACGGGCGCCTTTTTCGCAAGCTCAAACTGGAGACGCTGCATTTTTTCGCGCTCCTCCTGACGGCGCTTGTTGCTGGGAATCTGACCGCCCTGGCGGTTTTTACTTTTTATTTTTTCCTTGCCGCGCTGCATTTTTTGTGCGCGCTCGGGAACGAGATTTTCAACATGTTCATCAAATTTGGCCAGATTGACCGTGACACCGCGGGTATCAACGATCCGCTTCGCCGGGGCCTGCCGTGGCTGATGCGGCTTTTCGGGCTTGGACTCGGCGGACTTTTGGGGCGCTGCTGACTGCGCGGACGCAGCGGGACCGGAAGCGGCAGCGGCAGACTCCGGTTTTGCAGAGGCCGGCTTCTTCTGGGGGGCAGCGTCGGCAAAGACCTCTGCGAGATCGTCGACCTGGTGGTGCTGGGTAAGATATTCGAAGATGATGTCCAATTCTTCGTTCTCAAGGACCTGCATGTGGTTTTTCGGGGGAGTCGCGTAGTCCGTCAGGATCTGCGCGATGTCCTTGGAATTCATTTTGAAGTCTTTTGCAACCTCATGGACTCTGTATTTTACAAGTGTACTACTCATTGTTTTTTCCTCCTCTTACCCTGAGCTGTTTTCCCAACCGACCTGCCTGCGCTCATTTTCCGTCTGTGCGCAGCCGCTTCCCGCTTGCGCTGAAGAGCCTTTTCATTCCTTGCCTGTAAAAGCTGCGCTGTGTCGGAGAATGACGGTTCGTTTTCTGCGAGCGCCGCCATAAAGACTGCGGCAAGCCCGACATCCGTAAAAGCGGCCATGGAGCAGCCGCCGAGGCCGGTCGCCTCTGAAAGCTCCGCCTTTGTGAAAGGCACGGTGACAAGCGGCGTCTGCGTGCCCATGACGAAGCCCTCTGCACGGTGACGGGCATTTGGCGAGGCATCCGATGCGAGCAGCAGTACGCGTCCTTTCCTTGAGCGGACGGCGGCGCCGGCGTTGGTCTCGCCAACGGAAAGCGCGCCGGCCTTTTTGGCGATGCCGATGTATCCGAGTGCTTTATTCATCGCCCGCCTCCATCTGCGCCTGAAGCTGCGCGTAGATCTCGTCGGGAATTTTGGTTTCAAGCGAACGCTCAAGCGCACGGCTCTTGATAGCCTTCTTCAGACATTCCGGATCCCGACAGACATAGGCCCCGCGGCCTTGAGCCTTGCCTTTGAAGTCGAGCGATATTTCATTCTCCGGAGACTTGACGACACGGATGAGCTCCTTTTTCGGCTTCATTTCGCGGCAGCCGGTGCACTGGCGCATCGGTATTTTTTTAGGCATTTGCGGTGGCCTCCTTCATTGTGGTTTGCTTGTTTATAAACGGCTCCGACAGGCTTACACTTCCGGATCGTCGGCGTCAGATTCCGCCTTGATGTCGATTTTGAAACCTGTGAGCTTTGCGGCGAGACGGACGTTCTGACCCTCTTTGCCGATCGCGAGCGAGAGCTGGTTGTCCGGCACGATGACGCGGCAGCTTCTGCCCTCGTCGAGCATATTCACAGAGAGCACCTCCGCCGGGGAGAGTGCCGCCGCGATGTATTCTTCCGGTTCCTCGCTGAACTTGATGATGTCGATCTTTTCACCGCCGAGTTCGTCCACGATACCGGCGACACGACCGCCCTTCGGACCGACGCATGCGCCGATCGGATCAACATCCGGATCGGAGGACCAGACGGCCATTTTTGTGCGGCTGCCAGCCTCACGGGCGATGCTTCGGATCTCAACAATGCCGTCGTAGATCTCCGGGACTTCCAGCTCAAACAGACGCTTGACAAGGCCCGGATGTGTGCGGGAAATGAGGACCTGCGGGCCGCGTGTGGACTTGCGGACCTCAACGACATAGACCTTGATCATGTCGCCTTCGACAAGCTCCTCGCCCTTGATCTGCTCGTTTGGAGAGAGCAGCGCCTCAGTGTACTCGGAGTTTGAGGTGATTTTTATGGAGATCGCGCCGCTGCGCGGATCGATGCGCGAGACAGTACCGGTGAGGATCTCCTGCTCTTTGGAGGTGAACTCGTCATAGATAAGGCCGCGTTCGGCTTCGCGGATGCCTTGAATGATGACCTGCTTTGCAGCCTGCGCGGCGATGCGGCCGAACTTTTTGGTCTCAATGGGGATCTCGATAAAGCCGCCGACCTTCGGGTGCTTGGAGTAGGACAGCGCCGCCTCGGGCAAAATCTGTGTTGCGGGGTCCTCGACCTCATCAACGACCTCCATCAGCAGGTACATGTCGACCTTCTTCTTGTCGTCATCCATGTTTACGATGACGTTATCGCCGCAGCCCGGATTGTCCTTTTTATAGGCTGCCAGAAGCGCCTGTGTGATCTTGTCGAGCATATAGGATTTCGGAATGCCCTTTTCGCGCTCGATATCGTCCAGTGCGTCAAAAAATTCAGCGTTCATTTTTTATCGTAACCTCCAAATCAGCCGAGTCTGAGTCGAACATTTGCAATCTGCTTTTTTGTGAACGTGAGCGCCTCGCCGTTCTGCGAAATGGTAACGCTGCCGTCCTCCCCGTATGCCTCCAGTTTTCCGGAAAAAACTTTCGCGCCGTTAACAGCCTTGTAGAGCTTGACCTCCACGTTTTCACCGAGAAAACGGGCAAAATGTGCGGGCTTCGTGAGCGAACGCTCAAGGCCGGCCGAGGACACCTCAAAGGTGTAGCTGTTTTCGATGGGGTCCTTCTCGTCGAGAATCGGGTCGACCGCGCGGCTGACCGCCTCGCAGTCGTCGATCGAAACGCCATCCTCCTTGTCAATGTAGATGCGAAGGAACCACTGTCCGCCCTCGGAGACATATTCCACATCCCAAAGCTCACAGCCCTGCGCCTCAACGATCGGCTTCGCGATTTCTGTAACGAGTTCAACGATTTTGTTCATATCACACCTGCTGACATATTCTTACAAAAAATTTTTATTCAAGAAAAAAGTGGGAAAACCCCCACTCATCACTCACACAACCAACTTACTTTATTATAATAACATCAATCTGCCAACTATGCAAGACTTTTTTCATGGATTTTGCCCCAAACGGCAAAGTTTCCGGCGCCGCTATCGTTGACAGCGGACAAATCTTTTGCTACAGTGGAGAAAATAGAGAAAATGAGGCGAAACGAATGATCCTGACTGTGGATATCAGCAACTCAAACGTCGTCTTTGCTGTGATGGAGGACGAAAAGGTTCTGTCGACCGTGTGTGTGCTCTCAGACCGTCAGCGGCCGGCGGACGAATATGCCGCACTAGTCGGCTGGGGCTTTCAGCAGCGCGGCTATGATCTGAAAGAAATGGAGGGTGCGATCATCGCCTCGGTCGTTCCATCGCTAACGGCAGCCATTTGGGAGGCGGTGCATCAGGTTTCCGGCTGTGTGCCGTTTGTGGTCGGCCCCGGCGTCAAGACCGGACTCAATATCCGTCTGGAGGACCCGACAGAGCTTGGCGGCGATTTCGTCGCTTCCGCAGTTGCGGCAATTGCCAGCTATCCGATGCCCTGCGTCATCGTGGAGATCGGCACGGCGGTCGCTCTTGGAATACTTGACCGCAACGCGAACTACGTCGGCGGCGTCATCATGCCCGGACCGCGCGTTTCACAGGAGGCGCTTGCCCGCGGCGCGGCGCTGCTGCCGAATGTCAGCGTAACGCCGACCGCCTCGGTCATTGGCAAAACCACGGCTGCCAGTATGCAGAGCGGCATCGTCAACGGCAGTGCCGCGATGATCGACGGTCTGCTTGACCGCGTGGAGGAGGAACTGGGCGAAAGCGTCAGCGTCGTCGCTGCCGGGGACTGGGCAAAGACCATCATCCCCCACTGCAAGCGCAAGGATATTGTGATCGATGACGACATTCTCATGCGCGGGCTTTGGGACATTTATAAGAAGAACCGCCGCAGCTAAACCGCTGTGCACGGAAAGCAGGGTCGCGGATTTCCCGCGGCCCTGCTATTTTGCGCCTATTTCGATCTGATATACTCGTCGATGCTCTGCGCAGCGGTCTTGCCTGCACCCATTGCTAGGATAACGGTCGCCGCGCCGGTGACGGCGTCGCCGCCGGCAAAGACGCCTTCCCGCGTTGTCGCGCCTTTTTCATCTGCGACGAGACAGCCCTTTTTGTTGGACTCCAGGCCTTCCGTCGTCGATTTGATCAGCGGGTTCGGGCTTGTTCCGAGCGCCATGATGACGGCGTCAACGTCCATTGTGAAGTTCGAGCCTTCGATTGGGATGGGGCGGCGGCGTCCGCTTGCGTCCGGCTCGCCAAGCTCCATTCTGACACACTCGATGCCGGAAACGTGCCCCGTTTCGTCGCCGAGGATTTTCACGGGGTTATTGAGGAGCTTAAAGACGATGCCCTCCTCTTCGGCGTGGTGGACCTCCTCTTTGCGGGCGGGCAGTTCTTCCATGCCGCGGCGGTAGACGACGGTCACATCCGCGCCCATGCGCTTTGCGCAGCGGGCCGCGTCCATCGCGACATTGCCTCCGCCGACGACCGCGACGCGCCTGGCTTTTTTCAGCGGCGTGTCGTAATCGTCGCGATAGGCTTTCATAAGGTTGATACGGGTGAGATATTCGTTGGCGCTGTAAACGCCGAGCAGGTTCTCGCCCGGGATATGCATGAACATCGGCAGGCCCGCGCCGGAGCCGATAAAGACGGCTTCATAACCGTCGGCGAAGAGATCGTCGATACTCACTGCCCTGCCGATGACGGCGTTGGTCACGAGCTTCACACCCTTTTTCAGAAGAGCGTCGACCTCGCTCTGGACGATGGCCTTCGGCAGCCGGAACTCCGGGATGCCATAGACCAGAACGCCGCCGGCCTTGTGGAAGGCCTCAAAAACGGTGACGTCGTATCCCATCGCCGCGAGGTCACCCGCGCAGGTCAGACCGGAGGGGCCGGAGCCGACGACCGCAATGCGGTGACCGTTGGGTTTCACGACGTTTGGCTTTTCCGCAGCACCGGACGCGGCATGCGTGTCGGCAACGAAGCGCTCTAAGCGGCCGATGCCGACGCTCTCGCCCTTGATGCCGCGGACGCACTTGCCCTCGCACTGGTTCTCCTGCGGGCAGACGCGACCGCAGACGGCGGGCAGGCTGTTCGTAAGCTTGATCTCCTCATATGCGCCTTCAAAGTCGCCGGCGGCGACCTTCGCGATAAAGTCCGGAATGTGAACATTCACGGGGCAGCCGCTGACACAGGGAGAATTTTTGCAGTGCAGGCAGCGCTGCGCCTCGTCGAGCGCCATTTCCTTCGTGTAGCCGAGCGCGACTTCCTCAAAGTTCTTGTTTCGGACGTTGGGGTCCTGCTCGGGCATCGGATTTTTGATTGGCGACATATTAGCCACGGCGAACACCTCCCGTCAGCTTGCAGATATGTTCCCTCTGCTCGGCTTCTTCGTCCTTATAGAAAGCGCCGCGGCGCAGCAGCTCGTCCCAGTCGACGAGCTGGCCGTCAAACTCCGGACCGTCCACGCAGGCGAATTTCATCTCGCCGCCGACCGTCACGCGGCAGCAGCCGCACATGCCGGTGCCGTCGATCATGATGGGATTGAGCGAGACAACGGTTTTAATATTGTAAGGAGCGGTGGTCTTGGCAACAAACTTCATCATAACGCCGGGGCCGATGGCAACGACCTCGTCGTATTCCCTGCCGGATTCGATCAGGCTCTTGAGTTTGTCCGTAACGAAGCCCTTTTCGGCGTAGGAACCATCGTCTGTTGTGATATAGAGGTTCGTGCAGGCGGCGCGCATCTCGTCCTCGAGCATGACGATGTCCTTCGAGCGGAAACCCGCGATCATGTCGACCTCGATGCCCTTTTGGTGCATGCCCTTGGCGACCGGATAGGCGATGGCGCAGCCAACGCCGCCGCCGACGACCGCGACGCGCTTTAGCCCCTCCATATGGGAGGGCTTTCCGAGCGGGCCGACGAAGTCCGCAATCTCATCACCGGCTTCGAGCTGATTTAAGAGCATCGTGGACTTGCCGACAGGCTGGAACATGATCGTCACCGTACCGGCTTCTCTGTCGTAGTCCGCGATGGTGAGCGGTACACGCTCGCCGAATTCATCGACGCGGAATATGATGAACTGGCCCGGCAGACACTTCCGGGCGACCAGCGGCGCGGAAACGACCATTTCGATCGTCGTCCCCGCCGTGTTGAGGGGACGCTTGCTTATAATTTTGTACATGGTATTCCTCCAGTTGCCGCGTATGCGGCAACATTGTTCTTTTGCTGCGCACAATTGGTGCGGGCAGGGAGACAAAAACCGCTTCTTTTTAGGTTCTAGTTGATATTATAACAGCAAGATACACCAAATTAAAGCGTTAAATAGATGACAAAATAGATTTATTGGGAACTTAACGTGTCGTTTTTCGTCTAAATGTACAATTCCGCCCGGACATTGGTCCGGGCGGATGCAAATGGCAGCGCCCTGTTATTCGTACTGTGCACGCGCGCCGCCGATATACTTCGGACGGGTGCGGGCGGATGTGACGAGCGCTTCGCCGATGTGGTTCGTCTGGAGCCGGACCGGGACTGCGACATCCTTGAGATGCATACCGATGAGCGTGCAGCCGATGTCCATGCCGGCGGCGGCCTTTACGTGCTCGACGAGCACAGGGTCCCGGAAAGTCTGGTAAGCGGCGGTCGCAAAAGAGCCGCCGGCCTTCGGCTTTGGAACGACCGCAACGATCTCATAGCCGAACTTTTCCGCCGCTTCACGCTCGACGACAAGCGCGCGGTTGAGATGCTCGCAGCACTGGGCAGCGAGATAGAGCCCCTTTTCGTTGAGCAGCGGCAGGATGCCGTTCAAAACGGCCTGCGCCGCTTCCGGCGTCGAACCCTTGCCGATCTTCTCGCCGACGATCTCGCTCGATGAGCAGCCGACGACGACGAGCTGTCCCTGCGGGAGCTTTGCCGCTTCTAACAGCTCTGCCATTGCGGTACGGGCGGACTTCTCTAGTTCTTCGTACATATTGACGACTTCCTTTGCAAGATTTTGTGGATGTGGTCATATTGTAGCATACTCTCTTTGGTTTGACAACAAGGGATATTGCGTGTATTATGTAAACGTGAGCAATTTTAAAAAGATTGCGCCGCGTTCCGATTCAAAATACGGAGGTATTTTCTATGAAAAAGCTTTTCCCCCTGCTTCTGGCGATCACCCTGCTGTTTTCCGCCTGCGGAAAGCTGCCGGAGGAAACGAGCGGCGCACCGGCGAGCGAAGCCGCGTCCGAGGAGCCGTCACCCGAACCCATCACGAATCCGCTGACCGGCGAGACAATTGACAGTGACCGCAGTGCGGTGCGTCCCTACGCGGTCATGCTCAACAACATCAATGTAGCGCTGCCGCAGTGCGGCGTTTCAAAGGTTGATATCCTCTATGAAATTCTTGCCGAGGGCAATATCACGCGTCTTGAGGGCATTTTTACAAGTCTTGACGGTATCGAGGCAATCGGCAGTATGCGCTCGGCGCGGCCTTATTACATAAGCGTCGCGCAGGCCTACGACGCGATCTATGTCCATGCGGGAGGCAGCGAACAGGCCTATTCCGATATCGCGTCGAAAAACATCGACGACATTGATGGCGTGCGTGGCTCTTACGCAAACACCTATTTTTATCGGGACAAGACTCGTCAAAAGTACGGCGTTGAGCACAGTCTCTTTACGACCGGAGAAAAGCTTCTTGCCTGCACAAAGGAGCTTGCTTACCGCACGGACCACGACGGCAGCTTTGACTATGGTCTCATTTTCTCTGACAGTGTCGATCTCGATGCCTCGGCCTCCCCTGCCGCAAGTGTAAATGTCAGTTTCGGCGGACTCAAGGATACGAGCTTTACGTATCACAGCGACACGGGCTACTATACCGGAAAAGAGTATAACATGGATTATATTGACGGAACGACACAGACGGCAGTGGACTTCAAGAACCTGGTCGTTCTCTTTGCGGAGACAAAAATCGTTGACGATTACGGCCGCCGCGCGGTTCAGCTTACCGGCAGCGGGACGGGTTACTTCATGGTGAACGGGAAATCTGTTCCGATCACATGGAGCCGTTCGAGCGAGAGTTCTCCTTTCATCTATGAGCTGCAGGACGGTACACCCGTTACCTTCGGCATCGGCAAGACCTACATCGGTATCGTTCCGACGGGCAGCACGATCACAATGGCATAAGCACAAAAAGGAAGCCTGCTCAGCAGGCTTCCTTTTTTATTGTAAAGCGAGTTTTGAACAGCCCCGGTTCTTTTCGGACCGGGGCTGCCGGTTTATTTTCCTACGCAGAAGCGCTCAAAAATGCGCTCGGTCACATCCTCGCGGAGGCTGCGGCCGGTGAGCTCTCCAAGGGCGGCAAGCGCCGTTTCCGTTTCGGAGAGAACGATATCCGGCGTTGCGCCATTGCGCTGGGCGCCTAGCGCGGCATTCAGAGAGGTCAGCGCGCGGGAAACGGCGTCCGCCTGACGCGCGTTCGTGAGAATATTCCCTGCCGGGGCCTCCGGCAGCGGAAACAGGGCTGCGACCACGTCGGAAAGCGCGTCGAGTCCGCGCCCTTCCAGAGCGGAGATCGTACACACGGCGTCGAAATCGGATGCAAGCGCAGTCACATCGAGTATCTGCGGGAGGTCGGTTTTGTTGATGACTGCGATGCGCTTCGGTGCAAGCTTTGCGGTTTCCACAACTTCACGGTCCTCGTCGGAGAGCGCCGCTCCGCCGTCGAACACGGCCAGCACAAGCTCTGCCGCTTCGGCAGCCTTTTTGCTGCGCTCCACGCCGAGCTTCTCGACCGGATCGCTCGTTTCCCGTACACCGGCAGTGTCGGCGAGAAGAAGCTTTACCCCGCCGAGTGTGAGCTGTTCCTCGACCGTGTCCCGCGTCGTGCCGGGAATGTCCGTGACGATGGCGCGCTCATAGCCGAGCAGAGCGTTCAAAAGGGAGGACTTGCCCGCGTTTGGGCGGCCGAGTATCGCGGCGCGCACACCGCTTTTGAGGATTCTGCCGCGCTCAAAGCTTGAAAGCAGGGCAGAAAGCTCGCGGCCCGCCGCTTCAAAGGTCTGTTCATAGGCCGCAAGCGCGAAGTCTTCGACGCCCTCGTCCGGGTAGTCGACGACGGCCTGATAATGCGCAATGATTTCAAGCAGACGGTCGTAGATCTCATTTGCTTTTCCACCGATCGTCCCCCCGAGCTGCGCGGCGGCGTTTTTCGCGGCGAGTGCGGTGTCGGCGTCGATGAGGTCAATGACGGCCTCAGCCTGCGTGAGGTCCATGCAGCCGTTGAGAAATGCGCGCTTCGTGAACTCCCCGGCCAGAGCCTGCCTTGCACCCGCTTTGAAAAGAGCTTCCAGCGCGAGACGCAAAACGGTCGGTGAGCCGTGGCACTGAAGCTCGGCAGTATCCTCGCCCGTGTAGCTGTGGCCCACACGGCTGACGGTCGCAAGACAGCGGTCGAGCGGCTCCCCTGCCGCATCTCGCAGGATGCCGAAGACGAGCTGCCGGTCGGGATAGGACGAGAGCGGCTTTCCGGAAAGCGGCGAAAAGACCGCGTCCGCGATGCGCAGGGCGCTGTCTCCGGAAATGCGGATAATCCCGATCGCAGAAACGACGTTTCCGGTCGCAATCGCGGCAATGGTGTCTGACATAGAGGTCCCTCCTCAAAAAAACGGCCTGTCCGCACATTTGCCGCGCGGGCAGGCCGTCCGAAGTTTCTTATCGAAGCGTGATCGACTTGCGGGCCGAAGGGTCAAACATGCGGGTCATGATCGCTGAAACCTCGCTCCGGCGGATGCTCTGCGACGGGCTGAAGACACCGCCCTCCGAGCCGATGAGAATGCCCGCGCGATAGAAAGCGTAAATTTCCTTTGCGTTGGCGTCGGTCTGTTTGACATCCGGGATGGCGTTGTCAGCGACGGAGTTGATCTGCGTGTACTCCGATACCGGCAGAGCGTTGTAAAAGATCTTCACGAACTCGGAGCGCGTGATCTTCGCGTCGTAATTGGCATATTCGCCGCTGATGATGCCGTTTTGCTTTGCGTAGTCCACATAAGCGCGGTACCAGATGCTGCCGCTGTTTTGGAGCGTGACGCTGCCGCTGCTGTGGAGCTGATTCATGCAGGCGGCGAGCTTGATTGCCTCAGCAATCGTCAGTCCATCGTCCGGCGCGAAAGTCTCCGCGCTGCGGCCGGAGATGAGGCTGCGGTTCACCGCGTAGAGTACATCGCTGTAGAACCATGCGTTTTCCGGCACATCCGCGAAGGAGAGCTGCGCCGTGCCGCCGTAGCTTGTGCTGCCGTACAGCGCCAGACGGGACGGCTCTGAGAGAGAGAGGATCGACATGGTGTTGTCCGCTGCGAGATAGCGGTGACCGGAGACGAGCCTGCCGCCCTTCTGGACGGTGCTGCCCGAAGTGAGGTCAATGAGCGTTCCATAGCCATCCAGAAGCGTGGCGCTGCCGGAGAGCAGGGAAAGCCCGGAACCGTCTATAAGACGGACAATGCCGCTTTTTGCGGCCTGGCGGATCGTAACGCCTGAAGCGGCCGCGCTGCCCGCGGATTGCGTGAGCTTATATTCAAACGCCATCATCGTATCCGACAGGTTTTCAAGCGGGCCTGCGAGGACTTCGTCACGAAAAACGCCGTCAACATAGCTTTTGGTGACCAGCGGGTCGCTCTGCCCGCCCGCTGTGCCGTCTGCAAAGGCGGAGCCCGCAATGAGAACGAGCGCGAGGACGGATGTTGTCAGCAAAATCGTTTTTTTAAACATGGTGCCTCCCGGCAGACTGCGTTTTCAGGCGTTTTCGGCGGCGTCCTGTTCCGCGAGAAAATAGCCGAGCGTCAGCAGACTGTCTGAAAAATGAATATTCTCGACGCGTACGTCCGGACGGTCGAGCTCAAGCTCAATGTTTGTGAAGTTCCAGATACCGCGCACGCCGTTGTCGGCAACAGTCCGCGCAACGCTACGCGCGATGGAGCGCGGAACGGTAAGTACGATGATGTCGGTCGGGTTATCGTGCAGCCATGTGGCAAGATCTGCACTGTTTTGAACGGTGATTCCTTTGATGACCTTACCAACGATGTCCGGGTTGAGGTCGAATGCCGCAACAAGGCGAAAGCCTTGATCGCCAAATCCAAAGTTTTCCATAAGCGCGTGGCCGAGGTTGCCGACGCCGACAACGGCGATCGTGTAACCCCGGTGCATGCCGAGAATGCGGGAGACCTGCTCCCGAAGCTCCGCAACGCGGTAGCCATAGCCCTGCTGGCCGAACTCACCGAAGCAGCTGAAGTCCTGCCTTATCTGAGAAGGTGTGAGTCCCATCTGCTTTCCGAGTTCGCCGGATGAAATGCGGTCGACGCCGTGCGCCATCAGATCATCGAGCTTGCGGAGATACATGGGCAGACGACGGATGACATTGTTGGATATGCGGTCCTTTTTCACAAGATTTCCTCCCGGTACGCCGCTGGACAAGCGGCGAAAATGTATAATGTAAAGAATAAATTCAGTCGGAATTTAAAGACAATCTAAGTTAACAATTATTATAACATCGAATTTCAAAACTTTCAAGACAAAATGGCACACTTTAGACAGTTTGCCTCATCTGACGTAAATATAAGCTTACAGAATGGAATAATACATCTAAAACTGCAGATCCTGTCTCCGGCATACTGTTTTGTGCGGTTGACATTCCGCGTCCAGCGCGTTTATAATGAGATATCTTAAAATACGAAAGGAACGGATATAGCCAATGAGTGAGAATCAGAGTGGTGCGCCCGCAAACGGGGAGCTGCCAGAGATCCACATAAAACGAGCAAAGAACTATGTCGACAAGGAAAAGCTCAACGAGCTTTCCCGGGTCAAGCGTGTTATCGGCGTTGTCAGCGGCAAGGGCGGCGTCGGTAAATCCCTCGTCACTTCCCTGCTGGCCGTTAACATGAATGAGCACGGTTTTAAGACCGCAATTATGGATGCCGATATCACAGGTCCTTCTATCCCCCAAGCCTTCGGTGTGCATGGCCGCCCCGCCGGCACCGATACGGCGATCTTCCCGATGAAGAGCAAAAAAGGCATCGACCTGATGTCCATCAACTTCCTGCTCGACAGTGAGACCGATCCGGTCATCTGGCGCGGCCCCGTCATCGCCGGCGCGGTGACGCAGTTTTGGACGGACGTCATCTGGGAGAATGAGGACTATCTGTTCATCGACATGCCCCCCGGAACCGGCGACGTCGCCCTCACGGTTTTCCAATCTATCCCGATCTCCGGCCTTGTTGTCGTGACCTCCCCGCAGGAGCTCGTCGGCATGATCGTTGAAAAGGCTGTCAAGATGGCGGAAAAGATGAACATTCCGGTCATCGGCATTGTCGAAAACATGAGCTATGCGGTCTGCCCGCACTGCGGCGAGAAATATTCGATCTTTGGCGAGAGCCATATTGATGAGATCGCTGAGAAATACAAGATCCCCGGTGTCGCAAAGCTCCCCTTTAGCCCGGAGCTTGCGGAGCTTGTCGACAAGGGTGAGATCGAAAGCTATGTCCACGATTGCCTGCACGGTATCGTCAAGCAGCTGATGTTCATTGAGCCAATGTCGCCGATGAAATAAAAAACGCGTGGTACAATAAATACGCGGCGTTCCAGAAAGGAACGCCGCGTATTTTTGTGCTTATGTAAATAAGTGCAGATCTGTTTTGTAATCCGTGACAGCGACAGTGGCCTCCTGCTTCATCGTTTCCCAATTGCGCTTCTGGGAATCGTCATAAACCGCGACGGTTGGAAAGCCTGCCCGTTTGGCGGTTGACAGGGCGAACCATGCGTCCTCGAATACAGGCGTTTCGTCCTTCGGTGTGCCGAGACAGGCGAGCGCCGCCTCATAGACATCCGGTGCAGTCTTACCCGCGCCGACCTCGGAACAGGTGAAGATCGCTTTAAAATATTTCAGAAGATCGATTTTTTCGAGCGTTTCCTCGACGAGATAGCGGTCCGTTGCTGTGGCAAGGACCATCGGAATGCCGCGCGCTTTGAAGTTTTCAAGAAGCGGAATGACGCCCGGCTTCGGACCGACTGAGGAGAGATACAGCGGCTCGACAAGATCGTTGACGCCTTGCGCGATCTCCTGATCTGTCTCGCGCAGACCGTAGACCTCGCGGAAATATGCGCAGGTCTCCAGAAGAGATAGGTTCTTTATCTCCTCAAAGAGCGTCTCTTTAGGCGTCAGCCCGCGTGCGAGAAGATAACGCTTGCCGATGTCCTTCCAGACGAACATCGAATCCGTTACCGTGCCGTCCATATCAAAAATTACACCGGAAATTTTCATGCTATATGTGTTCCTTTACTATAGTTCTTCAAACGTTTCAAAATCGATCGCCTCCGCGGTCCACAGTACCAGCAGCGTTCCGTCCCGAACGGTGATCTCCGACGGCGCGCCTGTGAATTCATTTGATACGCCAATGGGATAGGCGGAGGACATCGTGTAGTTGTCAAGTGCGTATTTGAGCCCGCGTTCGTAGACGCCCTTTGCGTCCCCGTCGGGAGCAAAGACCGAAACCGTGCCGCGCAGCACATCCCGAAAGGCGATGCCGCCGTTTCGGAAAGCGCTTGCAACAATCCCCTCTCCGACGAGGTATCCCCGCGCGCCGTGCCTGCAGAGGAAGGAAAGCGTCTGGAGGTTTGCCAGCGTGTGGTCGAGCCGGCCGCCAAGACCGCCGTAGATGAGAAAACGGTCGTACCCGCGCGTCAGCCCCTCCTGTACGGCGAGCATTGTGTCCGTATCGTCCTTTTCCGGGCGGTGGTAGACAACGTTCTCCCCTGCCGGCGCTTCTCCGAGCGAGTCAAAATCGCCGACGATGAGGTCGGGCGAAATGCCTGCGCTCCGCAGATAGCGCAGTCCGGCGTCTGCCGCGATGAGAAAAGCGCCGCGCGGGAGAATAAGTTCCCGTTCACTAACCGGGCCTGCGGAAACGATGCAGCACAGATTTCTCATTTTTGCAACAGCGCTTCGACTTGACGAAGCTGCTCGGGCGTGTTAACACCGATGATCTCATAGCCAAGCTCGCGGCAGCACACGCCGATTTTTCCGCCGCGCTTTTGCATCAGGACGGGCGCATCAGTGAGGTAATATTCTCCCTGCGCATTATCACTGCGGAGCTCGGAGAGGACTTCGCGGAGCTTCGAGGCCCGGAAAATATAGACGCCGCTGTTGAGCTCGCGGATCGCTTTTTGCTCGGGCGTTGCGTCCTTGTCCTCGACCATGCCGATGAAGGCGCCGCTTGCATCGCGAAGAACGCGGCCATAAGGCAGATCCTCGCTGGAAGTGCCTGTGAGTATTGTGCAGTCGTTGCCGGCGCGGACATGCTCCTCGGCAAGCGCACGGTAGGTTTCTTTTTTGATGAGCGGCATATCGCCGCAGCAGATGAGAATGTCGCCGTCGTAAGTGCCGAGCGTTTCAAAGGCCGCCATGACGGCGTGGCCCGTGCCGAGCTGCTCCGCCTGTACGGCATAGGGGTACGTGCTGAACGTCTCAAGCACGCTCTCCTTTTTGTAGCCGACAACGAGGACGATATCTTCCGGCGCAATGAAGTCAAGAGCTGAGAGCACATGGGCAAGCAGCGGCTGTCCGTTTGCCAGGCGCATGACTTTTGGCAGGGTGCTGCCGTCCGTTTGCAGACGCGTACCCTTTCCGGCGGCTAGAACGACGGCTTTAAGCTTTTTGTTTTCCATGAGCGATCTTCCTTTTCGATGGGTTCATAAGCCGGTCTCAAGGAGCGGCAGGACTGTATATTTTTTGGTAGAAAAGCTGAGCAGCAGCGAGGACATCAGCTTGCCTGTGCCATTGTCGCAGACAAAGGTCAGCGTTGTGCGCCCGCTTGCTTTTTCAAGCGTGGAGAGGAGGGATGATGCGCTGACGCCCGATGAGGCGTAAACGTTGCGCGGGGCATAGTAAGCGCAGGCATGCGCCTTGGCATATTCCGCGCAGCTCTTTGCAGCAGAGGACGGGGAGCTTATCAGTGTCGGCATGACCTGTGCCGCTGCAAAGATCGCGGAGGCTGTTGCCGGAAACTCGCTCTCCGGACTGCCTTTGCAGTAGACCCCGAGATCGCTGCCGGCGCAATAGATGCGCCGAACGGTGTCGGGGGCTTCCTTGACTTCCGCCTCCGTGAGGAAGAAGCAGGCCCGGTAACCATACTTTCCGAGCTGATCGAGGACGCCGTATGCCGGCATACCGACAAAACACAACGTCACGGTGCCGGACTTTTCGTCCTCTTCCGGCTCTGGCGAGCTGCTCGGAGCGGGCGGCGGAGTGGGTGTGGGCGTTGTGACAGTGCCGCCGATCGATTCGTTATAGCGGCTGCGCATAAGCGAAGACGCCGCGTCCAGAAACTGTGAGTCGGTCAGGACCTCGCTGCCGTTTTTGACCCGCACGATATCTCCGTATCCCACGCCGGATATGTAAGAGTAAGACAAACCGAAGTAGCGGGAGGTCCAGGCGACGGGAACATAGATCTGACCGTTGTGAAGTATAGCGGAGGCAGAATAGTAGTTTCCGTTCGCATCATAGCAATTTCCGGCATTCGCGTCAAAAAAGATCTGTTTGCTGTTGTTATAGAGCATGCCGGTCGCGTTCGATGAAAAATAGTTGTAGTAGACGCCAAAAGTCGAAAACAGGCGGCTTGGCACATAAACGCCGCCGCCGGAATAGACAGCAGCGCTGCCGAGTTCAAGCAGCGTGTCGTTTGTGGCGCAGAAGCACACGCCGGTGCTGTCTGCCGTGACCGTGGATGGGAGCGCTGCCGAAACGAGCGCAAAGACGAGCAGCAGGGAAAGAACTCTTCGTTTCATACTTGCCTCCTGTTGGTCATGTGATACATCAGCCGATTTTTTAACTATATCATATCTTAACTTGAAAAACAACTTAACTTATTGTCATGACTATAATTCATTATTTGTATAAAAGAAAAGTCCTGTAGTCATTGAAACTACAGGACTTTTTTGGAGCTGTTAGGCAGATTCGAACTGCCGACCTCATCCTTACCAAGGATGTGCTCTGCCTACTGAGCTATAACAGCATAATGGCGACCGAGATGGGGCTCGAACCCACGACCTCCAGCGTGACAGGCTGGCGTTCTAACCAACTGAACTACTCGGCCACGGGCCAAGGCCGTGAACGCTTTGCTATTGTACAATCGTTTTAGCGTTTTGTCAAGACTTT
Source organism: Oscillospiraceae bacterium (assembly GCA_050943775.1). Classification (GTDB taxonomy): domain Bacteria; phylum Bacillota; class Clostridia; order Oscillospirales; family Oscillospiraceae; genus UBA2658. The sequence continues at coordinate 4,982 of JBMNPV010000010.1, read as the reverse complement.
ATTTTCCCTTTTTCGCTAAGAAATATTTGCGCTGCGCTCTGCGGGGGAAAAAGCAGCCGTTAAGCGCTTTTCCCCGCAGATTTTGCTCAGGATAGGAGGACCTTATCCGTTTCTTCCTGCACACCGGAGACTTCCGCAAATTTGTCGAGAAGCCGCGCGTTCGTGAGGTGCATGCGCGTTATTTTGCGAGAAAGTCCATGACGACATCGGGCATCTGCTCTTTTGCGGTGCTGCCGGTGAAGCGCACTTCCCTGCTGCCGAGACCGGCGAGCGGCTTCGGCGCGTTCAGCCCGGTCTTTTCGCTCAGACGATCAAGGAGCGCAATACCGGAAACGGAGTCGTCTTCACCGAGCGCGGAGAGGACCGCGTCGCAGAACTTGAACGGACTTGCGGTGGAAACGACCACGGTCGGGAAGTTATCCCCCGCCGCGCGGCGCTTTTCGAGCACCGCAAATGCGTCCGCCGTGTGGGTGTCCATGAGATAGTTCTTCTCTTTATAGAGTCTGCCGATCGCGTCCTTGGCCTCCTCGTCGTCGGCACAGCCAGCGTCAAAGTCACAGCGGAGCTTTGCGAGGACGCTGGGGCCGACGTCGTATTTTCCTGTCGTTTTCAGTTCCTCCATCCACTGCTTCACGTTCTCCTCGCCTGCGAGCATATAGAGCAGGCGCTCGAGATTTGAGGAAACGAGAATGTCCATGGACGGGGAGATCGTTGTGTAGAACTCGCGGTTGCGGTCATAGACGCCCGTTTCAAAGAAATCTGTCAGAACGCGGTTCTTATTGGAGGCGCAGATCAGCTTTCGGACAGGAAGACCCATCTTTTTGGCATACCAGCCCGCGAGAATGTCGCCGAAGTTGCCGGTCGGAACGCAGAAGTCGATCTCGTCCCCCAGCTTGATTTTTCCGGCGTTCATAGAATCACAGTAGGCCGAGAAGTAGTAGACGACCTGCGGCAGCAGTCTGCCCCAGTTGATGGAATTTGCCGACGAGAGGAACCAGCCTTTTTCGTCGAGCGCTTTGGCAAAGCCGCGGTCGCTGAAAATCTTTTTCACGCCGGTCTGTGCGTCGTCAAAATTGCCCTCGACGGCTGAGACAAAGACGTTTTCACCGCGCTGCGTCGTCATCTGGAGCTTCTGCACGTCGGACACGCCGTCACGCGGATAGAAGACGACGATGGAGGTGCCGGGGACGTCCGCAAAGCCTTCCAATGCGGCCTTTCCCGTGTCTCCGGAGGTGGCGACGAGAATGCAGACACGGCGCTGCTCTCCAAGCTTCCGGAGCGAAGCGACGAGCAGGCGCGGGAGCATTTGAAGCGCCATGTCCTTGAACGCGCAGGTCGGTCCGTGCCAAAGCTCGAGAAGGCCGGTCTCATCATTGAGAAATACGGTCGGCGCGATCGCGGCGCTGTCGTAGTTGTCCGAATAGGCGTCCGTTACAAAGCCGCGTAGCTCGTCTGCCGAAAATTCCTCGAGGTAGAGGCCCATGATCTTCACGGCGCGCTCGCGGTAATCAAGTTTACATAATTCTTTAATCTCGTCCATTGAAACGGCCGGAATGCGCTCGGGGACGTACAGTCCGCCGTCCGGCGCAAGGCCCTGCGCGATGGCTTGCGCGGCGCTGACTTTTTTGCTGCTGTCTCTGGTGCTGAAATACTTCATGGTTTTGTCCTCACTCGAATGCGTTTTCTATATGGTTGATACGGATGTTTTCGGATCTTTCACCCTCCGGGGCGTAAAGCTCGATGACGTCAAAGCGCGGCTGCTTTTCGCTCGGGTTCTGCGAGAGCCACAACAGCGCGGTCTTGCGGATACGGTCCTGCTTTGCGGCGGTCACAAATTCACGTGCGGCGGCGAAGCGCGCGTCTTTGCGGAGCTTGACTTCCACAAAAACGATGTACTGCCGGTTTTCCGCGATGATATCGATCTCACCGAAACGGCAGGAATAGTTCATGCCGACGATGCGGTATTTTTTCTTTTTGAGGCAGTCTGCGGCGTAGCGCTCACCGAAGCGACCGGTCAGTTTCGTATCCATTTGCCGTCCTCTGAAAAATATTTTTTCATAAACGAATGGCGGTGGATCTCACAGGGACCGTATTTCTTGAGCGCCGCCTCATGCGCGCGGGTCCCGTAGCCCTTGTGCGCCGCAAAGCCGTATTCCGGGTAGCGCTCATCAAGCTCGACCATGAGCCGGTCACGGGTCACCTTGGCGAGAATGGAGGCCGCGGCGATGGAGGCGCACTCTGCGTCTCCGTGGCGACGCGTGCGCGTGGAAAAGGGGATGCCGCGGTCCCAGTTGCCGTCGATCAGCGCAAGCGCGGGCTGCGGGGAGAGTTTTTCGATGGCGCGCGACATGGCGAGTATGGTCGCGCCGAGGATGTCGAGCGCATCGATCTCCGCTACGCTTGCGAAAGCGATCCCGTAAGTGCGTGCGTTTTCGACAATGACAGAATAAAGCGCCTCCCGCCTTTTTGGCGAGAGTTTTTTGGAGTCGTTGAGACCTTCGATATCGAGTCCCAACGGAAGCAGAACGGCGGCGGCACATACAGGACCGGCAAGCGGTCCGCGTCCGGCTTCGTCCACGCCGCAGACAAGCGAATATCCTTCTGCCGCAACGGCGCGTTCATAAGCCCAGAGGTCGATGGGGGCTTCCTTAGCCATTTTCTTCGGCCTCCTCAGGTTTTTCGAGAGAAATACGGCCGAGCTTTGTACCTCGGAATTCATCGAGCAAAACGGCGGACATACGCTCAAGGTCGTACTCTCCCCTGCCGGCGAGAAAACCGCGCTTTTTTGCGGCGGCCTCCAGCATCTCAAAGCCGGTCATTTCCGGTTCCGGCTTGAATTTATAGCGCTCTTCGATCCTCTGCGGATAGAGCGCGCGGAGCTTGACCAGAAAGTTTGCACAGAGTGTTTCACGGTCCAGGATTTCGTCACGCACCGCGCCGGTAACGGCGAGGTTTTCGCCGACCTGTGGGTCGTCAAAGCGCGGCCAGAGAATGCCCGGCGTGTCAAGAAGCTCGAGGCCGTTTTCAAGCGTGATCCACTGCTTGCCGCGCGTGACGCCGGGCTTGTCCGATGTCTTGGCGGCCTTGCGCTTGGCGGCCTTGTTGATGAATGTGGATTTGCCGACATTCGGGATGCCGAGGACCATGACGCGCAGAGGACGCGTTCCCTGCCCTTTTGCGGCGTATGCCGCGATCTGGTCTTTCAAAAGCGCGCGCACGGCCTGTGGGAACGAATTGACGCCCTTGCCGCTTTTGCAGTCCGTCTCCAAAACGGCGAGTCCCTGCGCACGGTAATATTTGCGCCAGAGCGCCGTCACCGCGGGGTCGGCCTGATCGACGCGGTTGAGGATGACAAGGCGCGGCTTCGCCCCGGAGAGCCGGTCGATGTCCGGGTTCCGGGAGGAATACGGAATGCGCGCGTCGATGATCTCGCAGACGGCGTCGACGAGCTTCATGTTCTCCTCGATCATGCGCTCGGCTTTGGTCATGTGGCCGGGGAACCACTGAATATTCAATTTTTCAGTTTCATCGGACATGCCTTGCCTCACTTTTTAAAACTTGCCGAATTTATTGATAGGCAGGATGCGGAAGAGCACCTTGCCCATGATGTAGCGTCTGTCCACACAACTGATGCGGTTATCGCGGCTGTCCGTCGAGTCGTTGCGGTTGTCGCCCATGACGAAGACGCAGTTTTCGGGGACCGTGATTTTGCCGTCGAAGTCGATGCGGTTGTGCGTTGCTTCCGCGATATAGGGTTCGTCGATCACCTGACCGTCAACATAAACAAGACCTTTGTTGAAGTCAATATCCACGGTTTGTCCTTCGGTTGCGATAACGCGCTTGATGATCGGTTCCTTCTGGAAAGAGAGCTTGCGCAGAACAACGACGTCGCCGTACTGCGGCTCAAAAAACAGGTTTGAGATGATAACGCTGTCGCGGTTTTCAAAGGTCGGCACCATGGATGAGCCCTTGATGCCGATGATGCGTACGAAAAACGCGAAGACCAGTACGCAGATCAGCAGCGCCGAAACAAGGCACTGTATCCAATCGTAAGCTTCCGAGGCCGCGCCGGATCTCTTTGCCTGCGAAAGATCGGCTGCGTCCTGCGCTGCCGAGCTACCCGTAAGATCGGCGTTTTCCACCGTGTTATGCATATGCTCGTTGTTCAAAAAAGGCGCCTCCCTTTTGTATGCATGGATTTGCTAATGCTTTATTATACACATTCCGGCTGATGTTTCGCAACCATAAAATGAAAATAAGACAGCTTATGAAAAAAGTCCGCCGGAGGCGGACTTTTTTCATAAGCGAAGCGTTATACGCGCTCCTTGACTTTTGCCTTTTTACCGACGCGGTCACGCAGATAATAGAGCTTTGCACGGCGTACCTTGCCCTTGCGGATCGTCTCGACGGAGACGATCGTGGGGGAATGTACGGGGAAAACCTTTTCGCAGCCGACGTTATAGGAGATGCGGCGAACGGTGATGGTTTCGCTGATGCCGCCATGCTTACGGGCAATGATGGTGCCGTCGAAAGCCTGCGTACGCTCGCGGTTTCCTTCCTTGACGCGGACAACGACACGCACAGTGTCACCGACGTTCATTTCGGGAAGCTCGGGCTTCATATACTGCTGAGAAAGTGTCTGTACGAGATCCATGGGTAAATTCCTTCCTTTTCTCGGGCGTTCGTGCGCGGGAAATTTCTCCGCCAGAGGACCGCTCATGATGGCGCCTGCGCAAGTACTCACGCAGGCGAAAGCATTTTACCATGTTTTTTTGTGATATGCAAGCAGTTTTTCAATCTTTGCGCCAATTTAATGGCATTGTTTCTCTTTGGACCGCGAATGCTTGACAAAGCAGGAAAAACAGATTAAATATTCAATTAGAGTATACTGCGCCGCAGTGGCGGCCTGACCAGAGACTTTCCACAGCAAAATAAGATGAATATGGAGGAACGTCTATGTACGAGAAACTTTTCAGCGAGGG
>JBMNPV010000009.1:0-46574 GCA_050943775.1 Oscillospiraceae bacterium | reverse complement strand
CTTGGCTGCTGTGGTCTTGGCCGTGGGTGCCGCGAACGCGAAGCTCATCAGACTGAAGACGAGAGCAAACACCAGCGTGAGGCTGAGAGTTTTCTTCAGAGTTTTCATTCTATAAAACTCCTCCTTTAAGTAGTACCCCGATTGCTCGGGGCCCGAATTTATGCAGACACTTGATGATTTGGATATCCGAGGCCAACCATCAAATGAAAGCACCTATGAATAATGGGTCGAGAACGCTTATCTGATTTCTCGGATACGTGCATATGGTAGCACAAGAAAAAGGGCAGGTCAAGAATTCACGCGACGTTGTCACAGAACCGTAACATTTACATAACACCAAAATTCGCCGTTTTTCTTCGCCGGAGCGCACGGACAGGCCCGGCATGCGCCGCTCTTCCCCGCTTCGTTCTCAATCCGATACCGCTTGTTTTTTACGAAGCCTTCCCCAGCAAAACCAATAGATCGGCAGCGCGGCAAGCGATATGAGCGCGGCTGTAAAATATAAAACATGATAGTCTGACGCCGTCGCGATCGCGCCGAGTATCGCCGGAGCAATTCCGACGCCGAGATCGGAAAACGCCCAATACGTCGAGATCGCGAACGGGCGCCTTTCATCTGTGGACTGTCGATTGACGATCACATTCAGGGTGGAGTTCAGGGTGCCATAGCCAAGCGCTCCGCACAACGCACAAATTACAATGGTGATCATACAGGGTTTCCATGCGAGCAACGCGATGCCGACGACCTGCGCCATGATACAGGGATAACACACAGCGTTATCGCCCAGCTTATCCTGCAGCTTGCCCGCAAGCGGTCTTGAGACGATCAGCATCGCAGCATAAATCAAAAAGAAATATTTGAATTCATTTGTCAAGCCGGTATATTGCGCATAAAGCCTGTAAAAAGACATCAGCGCCGCATATCCAAAGCAAAGGCAGAATATACACAATGAAATCGGAATTGCCTTTTTTTCGATGATGCTGTCAATGTGAAATCCTTTTACGCCATTCGCGTCTTGTTTCTGCCTGCCGATATTTTTGCTTTTCTGATACCATGGATCGAGATTTTTTGTGTCCGCCATAGATACGGATACAACAATAATGAGTGAGAAAACCATGGCGGCAATAAAACATCCGTTCCCGCCGAATTTATCATAGATCAAGCCGCCGAGAAAGGGGCCTATGGCTACGCCAAGAGAGGTTGACATCATAAAATAGCCTGCCGCTTCTCCGTATCTGCTCTTCGGAAGCCCCGACATGGCGATGATCATGACCGCGTTCATTGTCGCGCCAAAGCCGATACCGTGAATAAATCGGATAATGAGCAGTAAAACAACATTATCGGCAAACATGTACAAGCAGCTCGCCGCGAAGTGGATGATGGCGAATATGACTGCGATCTTTTTCCATCCGTACTTCTCCATCGCGTTGCCGGAATACATTCTCGAGAACAGGCCGCCTACAACATAAATTCCCGAAACAAGTCCCGCAATGGTCGCTGTTGTACCAAAGGCGGCCACATATTCCGTAATGGTCGACATCAACGTGTACATTACAAGGGCCAGTGAAAGCTGTGCTATAAATGTACATACAAAGTTTTTTGTGACGATCTTTTCTTTCAAAACCGTATTCATCCCCTAAATATTTGACGATGCCCGCTTGCCATGCAATCTTATCCACAGCAAGCGATGCATCGCACGCGATAAACTATAGCACCGCTCCAAATCGCTGTCAACGTGAGAGGAGCACGAGAATACATAACAGCAAGTCTGCTTTTTCGCTTGGGAATACGATATTGCAGTTTTTGTCGTGTTATGGTATAGTAATGTATAGCTACCGGAAGTCAGGCTGCGAACTTGGCTTCCGGTTATTCTTTGGAGGTATCATAATGTTGTTGTATGTTTGGCCGATCGCGCTTGTTGTTGTATCAAATATCGTTTACCAGATCTGCGCCAAGTCTGTACCAAACGACATGAACCCGTTCGCCGCGCTGACGATCACCTATGCAATCGCGGCAATTTCATCTGCAATTTTGTATTATGCGCTCAACAAAGACGCCAATTTACTCAAAGCATATGCGCATATCAATTGGGCTTCATTCGTCTTGGGTCTTGTCATTGTCGGATTAGAGGTCGGATTCATCTATGCATATAAAGCCGGATGGGCAATCAGCACCGCATCCATCACGCAAAGCGCCTTTCTAGCGGTCGCGTTGGTTTTCGTCGGCTATCTGCTATATAACGAGAGCATCTCTCTGAATAAAATCATCGGTATTGTAATCTGCCTGCTTGGACTTTATTTCATCAACAAATAAGCAAAAAAGCAGCCGCGCCTGCCCCGGTCCGTCAGATGGCGGTGAAAATTAAAACAGATGCAGACGAGGAAACTCGCCTGCATCTTTATTGCTCGGTTGCGAGTTCAGCGTCTGAAAGCGGCAGGCAGACGACGAGCTCAAAGCGACCGTTTTCGGCTCCGGCCTCCAGCGTGCCTCCATAGCGCCGGACGATCTCGCGCATACCCGTAAGGCCGAAGCCGTGGGCAGTTTTGTCGTGCTTGGCCGTTACAAATACGCCGTCCTTCTGTTCCGGCATTTTGGTGCAGGCATTTTCGACGCGCAGCATGAAAAGTCCGCGGTCAGCGCGCATGCGCAAGCTGATCTTTTTGTCTGCCTCCTTTTCAGCGGCTTCAATGGCGTTATCGAGTGCATTGCCCAAAAGCGAGCAGAGATCAACGTTCGAGATCGGCAGCGTGGCTGGCAGGCTTATGAGAAAGTCCGCCGTGAGGCCCTTTTCTTTCATGATTTCAAGCTTGCTGGAGAGGACGACGTTTGCCGTCTCGTTTTCGCAGACACGCCGGACGCCGTGCAGTGCAGGCGAATCACAAAGCTCCGCGAGATAGGCATTCGCCCGTGCGGTGTCTCCATTTTCCAAAAGGCCCTGCAAGACTGCCAGGTGGTTTCGCAGGTCGTGACGCAGAGTGCGGACCTGTGTCTCCTGCCGTTGAAGGCTCTCGTAATAGAGTTCGCGCATTCCGGCAAGCCTATGCTCCTTTTCAAGTGCCTCCTGACGGGATAGGACCGTCAGCGCATACAGGACCGCGGCGGCGGAAAAGATCGTAAAGGGTAAAATCGTATAGGCGATGCGAAGCTGCCCGTCGTCCGTTATGCTTCCGAAGCTGGTCCAGATGGAAAACGAGAGAATGGAAAAAAGCGGCGCTAAAAGCAGCAGTCCGCACAGCATCCAGATCCGCGACGAAAGATCGAGCGGTCTGTCCGCCTTCGTCATCTTTCGGACAAGCAGCCAGATGAGCGCCGCCGCACCGACCTTTATGAGCGTTTTCGTAATTTCATAATACTTCCAATCTATGCTGTCCGAAATCATGCAAAGCGGCGTCAGCAAGGTATAGAATGTCAGCCCCACGACTAGCTTTGCGAGAAATGCACCCTCATAACATAATAGGAATGCACCCAGAAAAAACGGCAGCATGTAAAGCACGTTCTCGTCCCCGATCCAGCTCGGAATCTGTAAAGCAATGAGGAAGAGAATCCACCGTGAAACAAGGCAGACGCGGCCCGCCCGATCGGTCAGCAATCGTCTCGCGGACTGGGTCAAAAACCAACCGCCCAGAAAGAGAGAAGCTATTTTTATCAAGTAAAGCAATATACCGCAGAATATCCGCATTCGTTCGCCTCATTTCAACATGGCGCGGGTGAGCGCCGTCAGCGCGGTCGCATAGTACGAGCGGCTGATGGGCAGCACCCGACCGCCGATCAAGACCTCGCTGCCGTCCACGCGCGCCACCGCCGGCGCGTGGATCAGATAGCGCTGGTGGATGCGCACGAAGGTCTCATCAGAAAGGGTTTTCTCCACATCGTCCAGCCTGCCGTAAAAGGTATAGGTCTTTGCGGCGGTCACGCAGTGTATCAGCCGCTTTTCCGAGGCAAAGTACAAAATGTCCTTTCGCGGGACGCGGTAGCTCACGTCTCCATTGCGGCAGAGAAACGCCTGATCGGCATTCCGGTACAGAGCCGCGAGCGCGCGGGAAAGAATGTCGTCGAGCTGCCCGGGCTTCGGCGGTTTTAAAAGATAGCCGATCGCGCCGACAGAATAGCCGTCGTAGACGTAATCGGAATAGCCCGTCACAAAGACGAGCTGCAGGCCATCGTCTGCCGCGCGCAGCCGCCGGGCGGTCTCCATACCGTCAATGCCGTCCATCTCGATGTCCAGAAAAACAAGGTCTGCTTCGCCTTTATGTTTTTCCATCCATTTTATAAGCCCGTCGCCGGACGAAAATTCAAAGCAGCGATACGAAACGGAGCGTTCCGCCAAAAGGCGTTCGAGTGCCGAACGCAAGGCCGTTCGCGCATCCTGAACATCGTCGCAGATCGCAATTTGCAGCATGGGGCCACCTCCTAGCTCTCCGCTATTCTATCACGACAAATTTGTTCTGCAAAACCAAATTTTACGGCAAAACGGCGTTCTATTACATGCGATTTACTTGCGGCGCAGAGCTTTACATCGGAAGCGTCAGAAATGACAGGCCGGGTTGCACCGGGCCTTTCGCCGGATTACGCTGAAAGCGAACAAAGCGAAAGGAGATGTTTTCATGCTGACTGTTGAGGACCTGCACAAATCCTATCGTGTGGGCAAACAAAAATATGAGGTACTCAAAGGCGTTTCGTTGACGGTGGAAAAGGGGGAGTTCGTTGCGGTGATGGGGCCGTCCGGCTCCGGGAAAACGACGCTGTTAAACTGCATTTCCCGCTACATCCCTGTGGACTGCGGCAAAATCCTGCTCTCCGAAACCGACCTTGCCGCGCTCGACGAGGACGCGCTCGCTGCCGTGCGGAATCGGAAGCTTGGCTTTGTCTTTCAGGACTTTCTGCTATTAGACGGGCTTACAGTCCGGGACAACATCCTCCTGCCGCGCATCATCGGCGGCGAAATTGACAGAGAAACGGAGCGAGCCGCGGACCGGCTTTGCGAAATTTTCGGAATCGCGCATATCAAGGGCAAGTACCCCGCAGACATCTCAGGCGGCGAGAAACAGCGCACCGCCGTCGCCCGTGCGCTGATCAATTCCCCGGAACTCATTCTGGCCGACGAGCCGACAGGCAATTTGGACTCAAAGTCCGCCCGCGCCGTCATTGACGCCTTTCTGCGCGCCAAACAGGAACTGTCCGCCACAATTTTCATGGTGACGCACGACTTTTTCGCCGCGTCCTTCTGTGATCGGGTCGTCATTTTACAGGACGGTGCAGTGCGCTGCACGCTCACAAAAAACGGCGCGGACCGGCGGCTCTTTCAAGACCAGCTCCTTGAGAATATCCGCAAGATGGGCGAGGTGAGTGAGTCATGAATACACTCACGGAAGTCTTTACAATCCTGCGGAAAAGGAACCGGAAGCAGTACGCGCTTCTCGCAGGCTGCCTTTTCTTTTCAGCGCTTCTTATAACATGCTACTGCCTGATGATGCGCTCTCCCACTGTACTGAATGTCCTGCCGGTAGGCGGCGATTCGCGCAAGCAGGTCATGATGGTTTTCGTTCTGGCCGTCATCGGCTGCGGGGCGTTTTCGCTCTATGCCGCGGGCCTGTTCTTTCGTGAAAAGTCGCGGGAGACGGGCGTGTTTCTGGCGCTTGGCGCGTCCCGGGAAACGCTTGGCAGACAGCTCAAGCGGGAGCTTGGCATCATCGCGGGTTCCGCCTGCGTACTTGGCATGATACTCGGCACGCCGTTGGCATGGCTCGTGTGGAGCATTTTCCGGCAGACACTTGTTGACACGGCGGAAATGCGGCTTTCGTTTGATTACTGCGCCTACGGCATCGCGTTGGTTTTTTCCGTGTTTGTCATACTTTTACTTTTCGTTATGCTCTCGCGCTTTCTGCGGCACACGAACGTCATAGACGTCATCGTTGAGGCCCACCGTTCCGAGCCGGTGCGCGGGGTGCCGAAGCGGTACGGACCGCTGGGCATCGTGCTGCTTTTAGGCGGGGCGCTGCTCGGCTATCTGACGCCGGGTTTCTTCGTCAAAATACTGCACTGGTACGCGCCGGAGTGGCTCACCGGCCTTTTTTACATTCCCGCGTTTATCGGCCTGTACATGATTTTGCTGCACACGGTGGTCAACGGCTGGCGGCAGGGGCAGAGCCGGTATAAGCATATCGTCACGACGAGCATGATGCAGTTTCAGGGGCGGCAGACCGTGCGGAATATGCTGGTGGTGACGGTGCTTCTCGCGGGCGCTTACTTCTCGGCCTTCTATATACCGCTTCTGGCAACGCCGGCACGCAAGGGCTTTGCCGAACGGACGGAGGACTATTCCTATTTCTATCGCGCCGATCAAGATATACCGGGAGAGGCGGAGATCCGGCAAATCGCGGCGGAAGAAAACATAGAGATCAAGGATTTCGTACAGCAGCCTTCAGCCGTCCTCGGCGTGGACGGCATGGAGCAGGTCGAGCGCACCGGCAAGATGGGAACAACCTACACGCGGGAATACCGGTCGTTATTGGTCAGCTCTCGCTTTTTCTCCGAAAGCGCATGGAACGCACTGACCGGCGACACGCTAAATCTCGCCCCCGGCACGGTAACGACCGTCTATACCGCGGACGGCACGCCCGATATTGCCGACAACGACATAACGCTCGTCACAAATCCCGTTACCGGAAAGACGCTTTCCGTCGCCTGCACGGAAACGACGCTGCGAAACGCCCTTTTGTGCAACTGCCGCGTGCTGGACGACGCCGATTATGCAAGTATCACTGCCGGCCTTTCTGATGAGTGGCGGGAGATGCAGGTGTTTTTCAATGTAAAGAAGGATTCCTACGCCTTTGCAAAGCGCCTGTTCAATGAGATCGTTGACCACTCCGACGACAGCGTTGCGCTGTGCGGCGGCTGGGATCCCATCGTGCGGCAGCGTAGGATCGACGCCGGAAAGCCCTATGCTTTCGATGAGGAGAACGCGGCGGAATACGGCGTTCCGGTCATCCGATATGATGAGCGCGACAGCTCCACGTTCCGCTTGAATTGGATGTATATGCCCCAGTTCCGCGTGCTCGATCAGGAGGACTTTTTGACGAACATGGCCGTCTTTTTGCTGCTGTTCGTCTTTATCTCCATCCTATGCTTTGCCGCTGTAGCGGTCATCCTCTATACCCGTAGCCTGACGATCGCGCTGACGAACGCTTGGATCTACGATGACCTACGCCGTCTCGGCGCGCCGGACCGGTATCTCCGCCGCGTCGCGCGGGAACAGATTTCCCGCGTTTTTCTCGCGCCTGTCATTACCGGCACGCTTCTCATTCTGGCTTTTGTCATGATGATTCTGATTTTTAACAGCGGCGTCTCCATCTCAGCGGCCGAGCTCGCAAGCATGAAAAACTGTCTTTTGATCGTCGCAATGATTTCCGCCGCCATATATTGGTTCTACCGTCTGACTCTATCCGCCGTCTGCAAAAAGCTGAAGGTCTGATCGGCAATAAATAAATACTCTTCAAGCAGCTGAGAGGGTTTGCTGTCTGTAGATCACGGGCCGCAGCAGCCTGACATCAATCGCGATACCCGACCCAGTTACGAGCATTGGGGGCAACGCCTTTACGGGTTGTAGCAGCTTGGCATCGATGCTGTGGATGATTGGGCGCGGGAAGATACCGAAACGTTCATTGCCTCCGGGATCATCAACGGCGTACCCACCGAGGACGGCCTGTCGATACTGCCGACGGGGGACCTTACATTGCGATCATCTCAAGAATGATGGACGCCTGCTTTCGAAAGTAACACACATAAAGAGGATCTGTCGCAGAATAAATTTTTGCGGCAGCTCTTTCGCTTTTTGAACTTATCGATTGCTAAAACACAATTTTCGTTAATCAAAAGCTTGCCGTTTTACTGGCTCTGTGTGCTTTTAGCGGTCTATGGGCGCGTCTTTCCGCGCCGCTTACGGCTTAACATGGATCCAAAACACGTATCGAAATAACGGTGCTCGGCAGCCTCCTGCGCTGTGCCCTGCACGGTGATGAGATAGTCGCCGGTTTGTGTGAGCGGCAGCGTCAGATGGCCTGTTCCGTCCGTTATCAGCTCGTCTGTGAACACATCGCCGTTGGGCAGACGGCGTGATACGCTGAGATCATAAAGCGGCAGCGGGTCCAGCGCGAACCAGAGTTGGCCCCACAGGCTCTGACCAACATAAACGTCCGTCAGGCGTTCGCATTCCAGGCGCAGCGGAAAAAGATAAGGCTCCCGAAACGGTCCGCCCGTCCCTGCGCCGCCGACCCGCAGGGCCGTCTCCGCATACTGAAAGTAGCGGGTGGCGGAGACCGGGTTCTTCCGGAAGTCGTGTCCCCAACAAAATGCTGCGCTCACACCGCCGTCCGGCTTGATATCAGGTTCAAGCCATATTTCGCGGTTGAGGGCGACAAACGATCTTCCGCTCTCGTAATCGTGTGTTGACATACAAAACAACCTCCTTCTTAAGCGCAGAAACCGCTCAAAGCACACAGACCGCTCACCGTAGCAAAGCTACACTTATTATATAGAGGGGACTTGTACCGAACAAGCTCCCCCCGGGGATTGAACTGCCGAATATACGTAAATATCGCGCGAAGAAGGAGGACCTCACCAGAAACATCGTAAAGAGCACCGTACCAAGCAGGTCCTCTCCTTTTCAGCCTGCCGGCAAGGCCGAGACGACGAGCTGCTTTGTATAGGCGTTTTGCGGGCGCTGAATGAGGGCGAGCGTTTCGCCTTCCTCGACAATTTCGCCTGCGTGCATAACACAGACGCGGTCGCAGAAGCTGGAAACGAGCGCAAGGTCATGGGAGATAAAAAGAAAGCTCATGCCCGTTTCCTCGCCGAGCGAGCGCAAAAGCTCCATGATCTGCGCCTGCACGGAGACGTCAAGTGCACTTGTGGCCTCGTCGCAGATGAGAAGCTTCGGTGAAGCGGCCACCGCCCGCGCAATTGCCGCGCGCTGGCACTCGCCGCCGGAGACGTCGCGCGGACGCGCCTTCGCATAGCTTGCGTCGAGACCGCACTGCGCCAAAAGGCGCTCTGTTTCCGCCTGCCGCAGGGCTTTATCGCTCATGCCCGCCGCCTTGAGCGTTTCGGCGATGCTCCTGCCGAGCGTCAGCGCCGGGTCAAAGGAACTGCGCGGCTCCTGAAAGATCATTTTTACATTGCCGTAGGCCCGGCGGAGCGCCGCGCCCTTTGCCTTTGTGATGTCCTCGCCGCAGAGAATGATGCGGCCCGCGGCCGGCTCCTCGAGCCGCGTCGCGATGCGCGCAAGCGTCGATTTTCCACAGCCGGACTCACCGACGAGCCCCAGATGCTCACCCGCGCCGACCGTGAAGGAAACGCCGCGCACAGCCCGCACCCTCCTGCCGCCGGCAACGAAGCTCTTTTCGATGTTTTCCATTTTTAAAATTGCGTCCATCGCTTTTTCCTCACAAGTTCGGCAGCGAAACGCTGCCGCACAGCGCCCAGTGGTCACCGCCGAGATGTACCGGCGCGAGCGTGTCCGCATGGCAGTTCCCGCCACAGTGCGGGCAGCGACCCGCAAAAGCGCAGCCGCGCCCGTCATAGTGTCTCGGGCGGCTGCCCGGAATGCCCTTCGGCGGCGTGCCGTCCAGCTTCGGAATGGCCTCAAGAAGCGCGCGGGTATACGGGTGCGCGGGCGTTCGCAGGACCTCCTCCCTCATGCCGTATTCGACCACTTTTCCGCAGTACATCACTACGACCGTGTCGGCGGCTTTGGCGACAACGCCCATATTGTGCGTGACCCAAAGCAATGCTGTGCCGTAATCGTCCCGCAGGCGAATTAGTTCCTCAACGATCTGCGATTGTACCGTGACATCGAGCGCACTCGTCGGCTCATCCGCCAAAAGCACATCCGGCGAGAGTGCCATCGCCAGCGCGATTGCGACCCGCTGGTTCATGCCGCCCGAAAGCTGCGCCGGACAGCTCTTTAAAATGCGCGCGGGCTCGTTTAGATCCATCGCCGCGAGCAGGCGCTCTGCCTTTTCGCGGCTTTCCGTTTTTGTGATTTTTCCGTGCGCGCACAGCGCGTCGTAAAACTGCGCGTCGATGCGGCGAATGGGGTTGAGTGACGCACCCGGCTCTTGATACACAACGCCAATTCCGGTCCCTCGCACGGCGCTAAGCGCCTTTTTATCCATTTCTCTCAGATCGCGCCCTTGAAAAAGGATTTCGCCGCTCTGAATTTCCACGCGCCCCGGCAAACGCAAAATGGCGTTTAAGAGTGTTGATTTCCCGCAGCCGGACTCGCCGATGACGCAGAGGATCTCTTTCGGGTGTATTTTGAGAGAAACGTCCCGCAAAACGGTCGCCCCGTCCGGGTAGCCCGCCGTGAGCTGTCGTATATCCAATAACGCGGTGCCATCCATGCCGTATCCCTCCAAACAGATCCGAACACGCAGGGAGCCGAAGCGTTATCGGCTCCCCCGTTCTGCTGTGCTTGCTCTATTTTGCCGGCTTTGCTGTGTCCTTCGTGATCTGGTAGTAGTCCACCGGGCTCTGCGTAATGCCGGTGACGCCGGCCTTTGTGACCATGAACATATTGAGGTGGAACATGTAGCTGTAAGAGCTGTCTCGAAGCGCGAGCTGCTGGATCTTGAGCGCGTCCTGGCTGCGCTTGTCGGGGTCGAACTCCGTGTTGAGCTCGGAGAGCAGAGCGTCTACCTCGATGTTCGAGTAGTGGCCGTAGTTGCTGCCGCCGCCGCTGCCCATCGTGAGGTTCAGAAAAGCCGCCGGGTCGCCGGTCGGCGTTGTGACCATGGCATAGGCGCAGATGTCGAACTGATCGGCGGTCAGAACATCTTCAACCGATTCGTACTGCTGATATTCGACCTTGACGCCGAGCGTCTGCAGCGCGGACTGCAGCGCCTGTGCGCTCTGCGGCAGTCCCGCGCGGCCGTAAGTGACGAGCTTGAGGGAGACCTGCTTGCCGTCTTTCATGAGTGCGTTGTTTTCGAGCGTGTAGCCGCTGTCGGCAAGGAGCTTCTTCGCGCCGTCAATATCATAGTCCGGTACGTCGCTGAGCTTGGCGCTGTCGCCATAGCTCAGCATAGAGGGGAAGGCGGACTTCGTCGGCGTGCCCGCGCCGTTGAGGAGGGTTTCGCAGTAAGATTTTTTGTCCACTGCCATGCAGACGGCTTTGCGAAAGTTTGCGTCGTCCATGTATTCGTGCTTGAGGTTGAAATAGAGCATGTAAACGCGGGTGGTCGCCGTCTGTGTGATGGCGTACTTGCTGTCGCCCTTGAAGGTATCGAGGGTGTCGTAGCTCAGGCCGTAGGCCGCGTCGATCTCGCCGTTCTGCAGGGCCATGCCAAGCGTGTCGACGTCCGAAATGCCCTTGACCGTGACGGTCTTGCAGGCCGGAGTGCCGTCCCAGTAACGCTCATTCGGCGTAAGCGTGCAGTGGTCGTCCTCGACATATTCCGCCACGACATAGGGGCCGGTGCCGACAGGCTTCGTCTCAAAATCTCCGTCCGCCGTCACGTCGATGATCGCGGCATAGGGGTCGCAGAGATCATTGACGAGGGTCGGATTCGGCTCCGTGGTCTCAATGGTGAGCGTGTTGCCGTCCGCCGTGATCGCATTGATTTTCAGCTGCGATTTGGCACGCTCGTTCTTCTCGTTCGTGCGCTCAAGGCAGGCCTTTACCGCCGCGCCGTCGCAGGCTTTGCCGTTCGAGAATTGGATATCGTCCTTGAGCGTGATCGTCCAGGAACGCTTGTCGTCTGAGAGCTTGTAGTCCTTTGCCAGCCACGGCGTCACCTTGAGATCGTCGTCAAGCTTAAAGAGCGTTTCGCCGACGCCATAGCGGACAATGGACCAGCCGTTGTACTTGTCGGCAGGGTCGAGCTTGCCGAAGTTGTAGACGCCAAACGTGAAGTCGTCCGCCATTTTGGTCGTTGCCGCGGCGGTCGAGGGGGCGGCGGAGTCCTCCGTTTTCTTTGTTCCGCAGCCCGCAAGCGTGCCGGCGAGCACACCGGCGGCAAGCATGAGCGATAATGCCTTTTTCATTTTTTGCATCGTGTTCTTTTCTTCCTTTCCTTCAAAAAAACATTTGTAGAATCGAGCGGATCGAGTACGTCGCGAACGCAATCCCCCAATAAGTTGAACAAAGCAGATGTGAGAAATATGGCAAGGCCGGGATATAGGACCATCCACGGGCATCTCTGCATCAGTCCGCGTCCGTCCGCGAGCATACTCCCCCACTCCGCGACCGGCGGCTGTGCGCCGAGACCGAGGAACGAAAGGCCGGAGAGTGCAAGGATCGTCCCGCCGATGGATAGCGACGCCGTCACGATGACGGGGCGCATTGCGTTCGGCAGAATATGGCGCCAGAGGATGCTTGCGGGCGTCTGCCCATTGAGCTTTGCCGCGCTCACAAAGTTTTCCTGCCGCAGAGAAAGCACAGCGCTTCTCGCAAGGCGGGCGTACTGCGGCCAGCAGCTTGCGGTAAGCGCGATGACGGCGTTTTTCATGCCGAGTCCGAGCATACCGGCAACGGCAAGCGCCAGCACCATGCCCGGGAACGCAAGAAAAATGTCCACGACGCACATGAGGATCGCATCGGCCTTTCCGCCGAAATAGCCTGCGAGGATGCCGATGGCGGAGCCGATGACAAGCGTCAGCCCGACAATGGCAAGCGCGGAGAAAACCGAGGTCGACGCTCCCGCCAGAACACGGGAGAAAACGCAGCGCCCCAGCCCGTCCGTGCCCCACGGGTACTGCTCCGAGGGAGGCTGTTTGGCGGCAGCGAGGTTTGCGAGATTTGGGTCGTTGGGTTCAAAAGCCGGCGCGATCACACAGAAAACGCAAAACAGCACCGTCAGCGAGAGAAGGACCCAAAGCATGACTTTTGCTTTTTTTGTCGCCATCAGTCCACCCCCATTCCCTGCCGCACGCGCGGGTCAAGGAGATAGTAGGAGAGGTCCGTCAGGAGATTGATGACGACATAGATGACCGCCATCCAAACGACGAAGGCCTGAATGACAGGATAGTCGCGTGCCAGAATGGCGTCCATGACCATAAAGCCCATGCCGCGCCAGACGAAAATGCGTTCGACCGCCGCCGTGCCGCCGAGAAGCGAACCGATGGAGAGCGACAGCAGCGTCACGATCGTCAGCATGGCGTTTCTGAGCACATCTTTAAAGAGCACCGTTCTCTCCGAAACGCCGCGTGAGACGGCTCCGTCCACATAGCTCTGACCAAGCTGCTCCAGCACCGCTGCGCGTACCTGCCGGATGTATTTGCCCGTCATCGGAATAGCGAGCGCAAGCGTCGGCAGAACAAGGCCCTTGAAGCTGTCGTTCGCCAACACCGGAAGCCAGCCGAGCTTGAAGGATATGTAATACAAAAGCAGCAGCGAAACGAGAAAGTTCGGCAGCGAGTTTCCGAGAAAGCTCAAAAAGCGGATGAAATAGTCCGAAAAGCGGTTTTGCCGCACCGCCGTGAGCATCCCGAGCGGCACTGCGAGAAGCACTGTCACGATGATGGATGCGAATGTCAGCAGAAGCGTTTTCGGCAGCGCCGCAGAGAGAAGCGACGCGACCGAGCGCCCGTCGACGAGCGAAATGCCCATGTCACCTCGCACGAAATTCCATAACCAAGTGAAATACTGTTCCAAAAACGGCTTATCCAGTCCCGCCTCATGGCGCATTTTTTCGACCACATCCGCCGTCACAGGAATGCCCTGCGCCTGCAAGAGCATCTCTACCGGGTCAGACGGGGACAGGTACATGAGTCCATAGGTCAAAAATGTGACGCCGAGCAAAACCGGTATCAGCGTCAGCAGCCGCTTCAGGACATATCGCGTCATCGGCTGTCTGCGTAGTGTGTATTGCATCGACGTCCTTCTTTCGGAGTTATTTCTCGGCAGAGATCCTATACAGCGGCGTTTTGCCGTAGAGCAGTCCTCCCTTGTCGGCCCGGAGGGAGTCGGAGATACTCTCCGCGCAAAACAAGTTTTGAAGCCGGCGCTCCCGGTCCGCTATCTCGCGCTGCGAATTCCGGTCAAGCAGCATGGGCATTAGCACCCAAAAAGAACCGTCCGCGCAGACCCGAAAGCCCGCGGCGGACGGCAAAAAACGTGGTCGTTGTTTATAGTATAGAGAAACCGGAGATGCGGCACAAGCCCCCCGGGGGGATGCAATTTTGCATAGCGAAGCCAAATGAGACGCATTTTTCAAAGCGTATTCTATTTGCGGAAATTCTCTCAACCCAGTGTCATAATCCATTTTTTCTTGGCTTCTAACTGCATGTTGATATAAAGCGCCGCCGCAGGCGAAGCGCGTGGCTTTCTGAGACAGCCAACGCATAATTCAAGCTAAAAAATCAGCTCCTCATGGACACGCGCTTACTGAGCGCACCACGAGGAGCTTTTATACCGGTAGCACCGATGATGTTATTTTTTACGCGCGGAGATCATAAACATGGGCGTTGCGCCGTAAAGGAGCTTTTCCTTGTCATCCCACAGTCCGTCAATGATGTCCCGCTCAAAGCTTATATCCGCAAAGCCGGCTCGCTCCAGCACCGGAACATCCCAGTCCGGACGGACTACGGTGCCCAAGCGATGCCAGCTCAGCGTTTCTGCGTCTTTTGCTTCCCGCTCGCCGTCGGAGAAATTGCTTCCGTAGACCTTGAAGCACTCCTCCTCGCGGCGAACGAATTCTTTTCTCACGGCAGCGTCAGTCTGCATGAGGTGCCAGTTGGCGTCAAATATGAGCAGCACACCGCCGGGACGAAGCACTCGCTGCCACTCGGCATATACCTGCTGATGGTTTCTCAGCGCGTGCGTGACGTTGCGGCTGATCACAAGGTCGAAGGAGTTATCTGCAAACGGCAGCGCATGGCAGTCCCCCTTCATGAAAACAGGGCTTGCGCCGAACTTGGCGGCGTTTGAAGCGGCATGCCTCAGCATTCCCTCTGCGCCGTCAAGACCTATGAGCCTGTGGCCCGCTCTGGAGAGCAGAATGGAGAAAAAGCCGGGGCCGCAACCCGCATC
Source organism: Oscillospiraceae bacterium (assembly GCA_050943775.1). GTDB lineage: Bacteria > Bacillota > Clostridia > Oscillospirales > Oscillospiraceae > UBA2658. The sequence continues at coordinate 31,546 of JBMNPV010000009.1, read as the reverse complement.
AAGGACGTCCAAAATCGGCTTTTGGGGAGCGTTTTCGAGTATTCGCTTTGTCCACGCTTCGGCGCGAAAGCTGTTTAGCTCGTCGTTGATTATCCTGCAATAGTTGTCTGACGCTTTTGACCACTCCTCATCTATGAGCCGCTGTTCCTCCTCGGGCGAAAGCTTTGGCGCTTCGGAGGGCTTTTCGGCCGAAAGATAGAAGTCAGTTATGATGGCTTTCGTCTCGCCTGTCTCGGGAAGGGTCACATGGTTGTGGCGAACATCCACGGCAAGCTGGGTCATACCCAGCGCAAGGAGCTTATCTACATCCCACTTTGGGCGCAGCTCCCGTGAAAGCGGTAAGTCGCGGGCGATCTCGTTTATGGGCGTTGGGTCAACGCCGTGGGTGTGCCGTGTATCGTTTGCATCCTTCAAGGTCTTGCTGTGCAGATAGTCATTGTCAAAGTAATAGAGGTAGTGGTTGGCGTCAGCCACAAAGAGGCGACCGCCCGGCTTCAAAACTCTGATCCATTCCTTGTAGGCCCGCTCCGGGTCCTCCAAATTCCAGACCAGATTTCGGGAGACGATGTAGTCAAAGCTGTCATCGGCAAAGGGAAGATTTTGCGCGTCGCCCTGCTGTGTCTCCACATCGACGTCCATTTCCTCGAAGTTCGCTCTTGCCTGCGCAAGCATCCCCTCGGAGTAGTCAAAGGCGGTCACTCTATGACCCAATTGGGCCAGCAGTATGGAGAAAAAGCCGGGACCGCAGCCCATGTCAAGGCAGGCCAAATTCTCCCCTGCCGGTGCGCAGGAGCGCAGCATCTCGCGATATACGCTGTCCTCGCCGGACTGGAACTGTTCGTGTATCGTTATGGAATACCCCTGCGCGCGGGTGTCCCAATAGCTGCCTATCTGCTTTAAGTACATCTTCTTCCTCCGCAATCTATATTTCAAATTTGTCATATCGGCAAATATCAACTCAACAGAGTATTTACTAGCTTAGTATATAGTCCCGCACTATCTGCGCACAAGCCCCAGGGGGGGATATAAGTCTGAAAAACCATCAAAACGGTTTATCTCGAAACATCAAAGCATGGTTTTATTCTTTATTGCAGAAAGACGGCGTCAGGCAGAGCATGAGTCGTGCCGGCTGCCCATATGACAGCGCCCCGATGAGTGCTGTTTCAACAGCTTAAAAAAAGACCGGCACTCCATCTACGCAGCCTGCGTAAAAAAGTGCCGGTCTGATATTTGTGAAATTGTGGTGCGTCAAAACATCAAGTGTCCGCCCCTCGTATGGGCGATGGATATAAATAAGCCACAAGATCAACGACCTTGTGGCTTATTGGTGGAGATAAGCGGGATCGAACCGCTGACCTTCTGACTGCCAGTCAGACGCTCTCCCAGCTGAGCTATACCCCCATGTGCTGAACATTCCACTGTTCTGCGGACAGGTGATATATTAACAGATGCAGCGTCGAATGTCAACAGTTTTATCCGTCTTTTGACCGCTTTTTTGCAGAAAACGGCTCCGCGCGAACTCGCACAGAGCCGTTTCAAATTTCCGTTTTTCAGATGAGCTGCCGAAGCTTTGCGCGGGAAACCAGCTTCGGCACAAGGGAGAGGAAGCACAGGCAGGTGCCCGCGCCGAGCAGGAGAAGGATGTGCCCCAGCGCCAACCAGTGCGAGAGCAGTGCCGTCAGCAGATAGGACGCCACGCCGCCGAGCGCGATACACTGGCTCTGAACAGAGATGACCGTCGCACGATACTCCGGGACAATGGAACGCTGAAAGATCGTATATTTGATCGGTGCGTAGAGCGCGAAGGTCGCCTGGCTGAGCGTATAGAGAACGGGCTTGAGCCAAACGGGTGTAGCGCTGAGAAAAACGCACATCATCAGCGCAAGAAATAAAAACGGACAGACCGCGACGAGCTTTTCGGGGCGGATCTTTTCCGTGAGCTTATAGGTGAAGGACCCGCATGCCGCCGCCGCGACAAGCTGACAGGCGATAAAAACGCCGATCAGCGCCGTCCCGACCCCCAACTCCGTGAGGTACTTGGAATAGAGTTCTTCGACCTCCATAAAGCAGAAAGCCGTTGCAAAATCCATGCCGAGCGGAAGCAGGCAGGTATCTGTGCTTCGGAGAAAGTCCCAGACCTTTTTCGGCGAGATGCGCTCTCCCGCCTCCGGTCCGCGTGTCTCCCGCATCATCAGCGTAACGACAAGCGTGACGCAGATCGTGCACATATCGATCAGCAGGACCCGTTTGAAGAGGTCTTTTGCGATGATACAGCCTGCCAGCACCGCGGCCGACGCGATCGAAACATACATGACCAACCGCTCGATGCCGTTATAGCGCGTGAGCGTGTCTGGCTCAAGCCCATTGACGAAAAGCGCCTCTATCGAGCCGGATATCAGGGTGTAGCCAACGCCTTTGACAACGTAGGCGCAGATAAGATACCACTTTTCACTGCCGCCAAAGAGCAGCATCGCATAGTAGCAGAGGATGAGGACAAGACCGAGCAGCGCGCTTTTTTTCAGGCCGAAGCGATCCGCGACATAGCCGGTCGGGATCTCGAAAATCAGTTTCGTGAGCTGATAAGTCATAAACAGCGCCGCAATGCCCGCGAGCGGCAGCGCTTTCAGCTCTCCGAGAAAAACGCTCTCAAAGGATGCAAACAGCGTGAAATTCGTGAGGAACACGAAGCACATATACAGGACGATATTTTTCCTTTGCATAGTCATACCTCGGCAGATTTTACAAACTAGGAATTATTTTACTACCCTGTGCCGATTAAGTAAAGTATCAATCCGATAACACATTAAAGTAATACTGTTTCCTTTTGTAACCGCCAAATGTAACCACGTTTTGGAACCGGAGCTGCCCTGCGTTCCGTCCGAGAAGCCGGATTTCTGAGGGGGCGCCCCTATCGTTCTTCGAGTCCCAAAAGCGCCGCGCCGCAGGCGCCGACGATCTCGGGCTCCGGGCAGACCAGCAGCTTTTCCCCCAGTTTTTCCTCAAGCGCTTTCACAACGCCGGGGTTTTTCGCAACGCCGCCCGTCATCATATACGGCGGCTCCGGCGAGACGCGCGAGAGCAGCGCCGCGGATTTTCCCGCAATTGCCCGGTGGACGCCGGCGGCAATGTCCGCCTTCTCGCAATTTTGTGCGATGAGGGAAATGACCTCGCTCTCGGCAAAGACCGTGCACATCGAGCTGATCTCGACCGTATGCTTCGACTTGAGCGAAATGGGGCCAAGCTCATCAATGGAGACTTCAAGCGTCCGCGCCATTGCCTCCAAAAAGCGACCGGTCCCGGCAGCGCACTTGTCGTTCATCGCGAAGTCCGCGACCTCGCCGTTTTCGTCGAGGTGGATGGCCTTTGAATCCTGCCCGCCGATGTCGAGGATGGTGCGGACACGCGGGTCAAAATAGCGCGCGCCCCTCGCGTGGCAGGTGATCTCGGTAATGTTCCGGTCCGCGTAAGGGATGGATACGCGACCGTAGCCGGTCGAGACGATCAGAGAGACGTCCTCTTTTTTCAGCTTCGCCTTTTTGAGCACCGCTTCAAGGATTTTCTGGGCGGAGTCTCCCGCCTTTGCGCCCGTGCGGAGCACCGCGCTCGCCACAAGTTCGCGCTTTTCGTTGAGTATGACCGCGTTCGTTGAAGTCGAGCCGCTGTCCACGCCGAGGACATAGCGCTTCGTTTCCCCTGCGGCGCTTTTCGCCCCGGTGTTTCCGGCTGCCGCGCTGGTTCTGAGTGCCTCCACGAAGGCCTCCACACGCGTGCGTATCTGCCCTTCTCCCTGCGTCGTCGCATCCGTCTCGATCTTTAAGATCGGCAGCGCTGTCTCGCGCCGCAGGCGCTCATAGTCGAACGAATAGTAGTCGCAGAATTTGACCGTGTGACAAATCAAGCCGTCCAGCTGACCCGCACAGCGCGCGATCCGTTTCGAGCGTTCCGAAACATCTTCCATGCGCATGCACGGCGTCTGCCGCAGCAGCTCCGCGGCATAGACCCGCATCAGGTCCTCGCAGGCGTCACAGTCCGGGAGTCGAACACAGCGCGCATCCCCCGCGCAGCTCATGTCAAAGGCGACGGACGCGCCGCTTCTCTCGAGCAGCGCCGGAAGATCTGCCTCGCAGCGTGCGCCCACGATGCCGACACGGGGACCCGTCGCATTTTGTGGTTTGAGATGGGACACCGTCGTTGCGGCGCAGCGCTCCCGGAATGTTTCTTCGTCGAAGCAGCGGCCCGAAAAGGCGGCGTATGCCTCCGTCATTGCGCGGATACGTTCTGCATAAAGCGCAGCAGTCTCCCCGCTCCGCGCACGTGGCAGGTCTAAAAGATAAATGAAGCGCCCGGGATATTCCGCTTTTAAAACATCGTAAAGCCGGCGGATGGAGTCGCAGCAATTCGTGAGGACGACGCCCTCAAAATCCGCATTCGCAAAGGTCTCCAGAACGCCCTTGGTATAAGAGCAGATGTTCGGGTGCATCTTTGCGTCCGCTTCATCAAAATTCGTGACCGATGGGTCGATGCGGACAGGCTTTGCCCCCATGGCTTCGAGCACTTCCACGGGCGTATATTTGCAGACCCAGCCAATCATAACGCAGCCCCCTCTCCCCTGTCCAGAAGCTCCAGAAACGCCTCCAGACGCGTTTTGATCTGTCCCTCCGGGCAGTTGCGGCGGTCCAGCGCGTCACCGTCGAGAATGAGCATCGGCTTGCCGATTTCGCGCATTCTGTCCTTGAGAAGCATCGCCCCGCCGGCAGACTGCTTGCAGCCCCAGTGGCACAGCTCGATGACGGCGTCGCAGTTGTAACGCTGCACATAGTCGCAGCAAGCGTCCATTTTGCGGGTGAACGGGCCGTTGTAGATGTTGCCGATCATCTTTTTCGCAAGGGCGTTGAGCGGGTGGTCAACATCCATCTCGTCCATATAATCGAGGTTGAAGTCGTCGCAGCAGACGGCGATATCGTCCCGGTAGTTGAAGCGCTCGCGGAGGGTCGGCTCGGCGTAGGGCGTGAGATGGACCCAGAAGATCCGCTTCTGCTCCGAGAGCGGGTAGTTTTCGATGTCCTCGCTCATCCACTTGAAGCAGTCCCGTACCCACGGCTTTCCGATGTCGAGGTGGGTCGCAAATAGCATAAACAGCACCAGCGTGATCTCGTTCGGATATGCGTGCAGGGCGCGCTTTTCAAAGAAAGCATTCATGTAGCGCCGCGTCTCGTTTTCGCGGCACAGCGCTTCTTTCAGCGCGTCCTCGTCATATTTTCTGCCCGTCTTTTCCTCCAGAAGCGCAATGAGCTCGCGGAGCTGCCGGACAAGATAGTCCTCGCCCTCCTGCGTCCAGACATAGGGCACGTCGAGAACGAAGGTGTCAAGCCCGTGGTGCTCGTGCAGATAGCGGAAGCTGCAAATATTTGCGTCGCAGACCATCGAGGTCGTGACGCCGAGGACCGGCTTCGGCAGAAGGCCCGTGTCCGCCGCGCCAAGGAAGTTTTTGTGGTAGGAGCACAGCGTCTGCGCGATGCCCTGTGCTTCCGTGTGGTCGATCAGCCGGTCCTCAAGATAAAAGCCGGAGATAAACGACGAGAGCGCCTCCATTGAGACACTGGTCAAACCGAAAGTCTCCAGCAGCTCGACCGGCGCGAAAATATTGGTCCACGCGCAGCGCTCCGGATGGTCCAGCGCCTTGACAACGTCACAGTCGGCCATGTAGCGCATATAGCGGTAAGGCTCCGGAATGTTCTTCGGCTGAAAGTGCTTGCAGCGGAGCCGCTCTGCGTGCATGCCCGTCCGCAAAAGCTTTGCCGCCTTCTCTGGGCGGTCGGGAATGTGTTTCCATATCTGATCGCTATACCAGCGGATAATTTTTTCACTGTCCATTTGAGAGCCTCTGTCTTTCGTCTGGAATAGGGTAATCATACGGTTTCCGAAAAAAAATGTCAAGCGCGCGATACGGCGGGCCGGTCCTCGGCATCGCAGACAAGCGTCCCATTCGCTTACACAGTAAAAAATGGAGAAAAGCACTTGCCGGACGTCGCCGTACGGCGTACAATACAAGCAAAAAAGACGGGATGTACCCGTCTGAAACGGAGGCGCGCACATGGACTGCCTTTCCGAATACAAAGCAAAACGCAAGACCCCGGACGAGGCCGTGAAGGTCGTCAAAAGCGGCGACTGGGTCGACTACTGCACCGGGCTCGGGATGCCGGTGCTTCTTGACCGTGCGCTCGCAAAGCGTCGGGATGAGCTGACCGACGTCAAAATTCGCGGAAATCTGCTCTTCGGCCCAATCGAGTGCGTCGAATGCGATCCAGAACAGGCGCATTTCACCTACCACAGCTGGCACTGCTCGGCCTATGAGCGGCGGCTCGCGGACCGGGGCCTCTGCTATTACATTCCGATGATCTTCCGGAACGTGGTGCCCTATTACACGCACTTTTTGGATGTGAACGTCGCCATGCTCTCCGTTGCGCCGATGGACCGCCACGGCTATTTCAACCTTTCAACCTCCACCGGCATCGCCAAGGGCATCCTCGACAAGGCCGACGTCGTGATCGTCGAAGTCAACGACAAGCTACCGCGTGTTCACGGCTTCGACGAGGTCGTTCACATCTCGGAGGTGGACATGGTCGTTGAGGGCGAGCACGGGGAGCTGCCAAGTCCGCAGCGCGCGTCCGTCACGCTTGCGGACGGCGCGATCGCCCGACACATTCTCCCCTTTATAAAGGACGGCGCCGCGCTCCAGCTCGGCATCGGCGGCATACCGGACGCGGTCGGCCGCATGATCGCCGAGAGCGGCATCCGGGACCTCAGCATGCATACGGAGCTTTGCGGGGACGCGTATCTTGATCTGTACAATGCCGGCGTCCTTACGAACCGCAAAAGTTCGCTCCAGCGGGATAAGGGCGTTTTCGGCATCGCCTTCGGCTCACAGGCGCTCTACGACTGGATAGACGGGAACCCCGGCCTGCACGCCTGCCCACTCGAGTATGTCAACTCTCCGGAGATCATCGGCCGCATTGACGACATGATCTCCATCAACTCCTGCGTTTCGGTCGATCTCTATGGGCAGATCTGTGCCGAGAGCAACGGCACCCGCCAGATTTCCGGCACCGGCGGTCAGCTCGACTATCTGACCGGGGCCGCCATGTCAAAGGGCGGGAAGGCGTTCATCTGCATGAACTCGACCTACACGGGAAAGGACGGCGTCACCAAATCCCGCATCGTTCCGACTTTCTCGGGCGACATCGTCACTTCGCCCCGCTCGCAGGCGTACTACATCGTCACTGAGTACGGCGCTGTGAACCTCGTCGGGCGCTCCACATGGGAGCGAGCGGAGCTGCTCATTTCCATCGCGCACCCGGACTACCGCGACGCGCTCATCGCGGCCGCCGAAAAGCAGAACATCTGGCGGCGCTCCAATCGGCGTTAACGCTTAAACGGGACGGAACCGTTGCGGTTCCGCCCCGTCTTTTCAGTTTTTCTGTCCGTGTTTGAAAAGCCGGCCCTTGCTGCCGGGCTCCGGCCCGGCGCTCTGCGCCGCCTCCCCGAGCTGTGCCTGCTCGTATTCCCGAAGGTCCTCAAGTCGGTTCGCGGCGCGCCGCTGGAGAAAAGCCGGCGCAAGCGGGTTCGTCTTGGCTTTGTAATAATAGTTCTTGGCGTCCTTGAGGTTTCCCGTTTCATAGCTCAATTCGCCGAGGATCATGCAGAGATGTATCTCCTTGTCTGCCGACAAGACGAGCTCCACGTACCCGCGCGTGTAACGTTCCAGCGCAAGTTTCCGGTAGGTCTCCTCCATGTTCGTGTCTCCGCAGTCGTGATAGATCCAGCTGAGCCGGTGCAGCAGACTCGCTTCAATAAGCTGGGGCTTTGAAAAACACTGCGGTGCGCAGATGAGCGCAAGAAAATAACTTGCAAACACCGCCGTCAGATCGGGATCCACGCCAAACTTAAAATTAATATTGTGGTAGACCTGCAGGGTCTCCAGAAAACCGTGGTCAACATCCTCCACTGAATTAAACATGCTCGCAAACGCACTGAACAGGCAGAAGGGGCAGGTCACGACTTCGTAGTAGATGGGGTCAAAATTCTTGTAGTGCTTCCGTGTGTCGTGGTCTGTTGTGGATGCGCCGAGGCGGGAGGTCAGGACCTTCAGCCCCTTGAAAGTCGCGCCGCAGACCGGACAGTTATAATCGATCTCACACATACGGGAATTGTCCGGGCGGGCAAGCTTAAGCGTATATTTCCCGGTGTGTCCTTCCGGAAACAGCGGGCAGTTCTCATGCGTTATGACAAGCGGCTGCCCGCTTGTCTCCTGCGCGGCTGCTTGGGTGGAGCCTGCCGGGACGGACTCAACGACCTCTTGTGCCGCTTTTTTCGGAGCGAACTTGCCGGCTCTGCCGGTGTTCGTTTGCGGCACAGCTGGGGGAGCCTCTGTCTCGACCGGAATTTTCGGGACCCACCTGTGGCCCGTAAGCGTTTCATATTCGTCATTGAGCGCGTTGAAGCGCTCGTACATTGCGCGCATGAGCTCAAACGCAAGCTTCGGCTCCTCCGCAAGAAAGCTGGGCATGCTGAACTTGCTCAGCGGCACCACGGTCACATCCGTCAGCGCGACGGTGTTGACATGGATCCGTTCCTCTGAGAACGCAAGGAATTCATTGAAAAAATCATTCGGACCGATCACGGAAAGCATCCGCCGGTTGAGGCTGTTTATGACGGCAACCTTTCCCGAAATGAGGATATACATGTCGTTGCCGACCCCATCCTTGCAAAACATCGTACCGGTTTTATATTTGCGCACACGCGATGTGTCCTTGAGCAGCTCGATATCTATCACGAACCTCTACCTCCTATGCTTCCATAATCCCACATACTCTTTTACTTTAGCATATCAGCGCAAATTAAGCAACGGTCCATATTAAAATATCCGATATGTCTGCTTTTTTCATCTCTACGGAGCGTAGCTTGTATTTTGCCGTCGGCTAAGCTATGCTTTGAGCAGCAACAAAAAAGGAGACGCAAGATGACAAATTATGTAACAAACGCGACGATCCGCTCCCTGCGCGAAAAGCGCGGCCTCACGCAGAAAGGGCTCGCGGAGAAGCTCTCCGTCAGCGACAAGGCGGTTTCAAAATGGGAGACAGGCCGCGGTCTGCCGGACATCACGCTGCTCGAACCGCTCGCAAAAGCGCTCGGCGTGTCCGTCGCGGAGCTGCTCTCGGGCGAGTGCATCGTCAACCGCAACCGCTCGGCAAACCTACTGCGCGGAAGTTTTTACGTCTGCCCGGTGTGCGGAAACGTCCTTTGGTCGACAGGACAGGGCAGTTTTTCCTGCTGCGGCGTAGCGCTGCCTTCCTTGGAGGCGGAAACGCCGGACGCCGAGCACGATATCCGCGTGGAAACGATCGACTGCGAGCACTATGTCCACATCGAGCACCCGATGGAGCGCGCGCACTACATCAGTTTTCTCGCATACGTCACGACCGACCGGGTCGAGCTTGTGAAGCTCTACCCCGAGATGAATGCCGAAACGCACTTCCGCATGTCCGGGCCGGGGCGGTTTTACGCCTACTGCAAGCGGCACGGTCTGTTCGAGGTGAAAAGCAAATAAAACCGGGCCGGAGCGATGGCTCCGGCCCCTTGTGTCCCGGCGGGAGCGCGGAAAAATCATCATCTTATCTGGGCTGCTGTGCGGTCGAGCGCGGGGTCTAACGCAACGTAGTCCGCAAGCTCCGACAGCCACGAAACGCTCCGTGCGGTCTCGGCAAAGGCGGGTGAGGCGTTCACGAGGATAACGAACGCCGCGCACACTGCCGCGAGCGTTACGAGCGGGATGCCAAAGACCCGCTTGAGCTTGCGGCGCTTTCGCCACGTTTCATAGCGCGGCAGCGCGCGGTCAACGGTGTAGTCCAGCCGGAGCGGCGTTTCCGAGAGCTCCGCCGGGAGCGTGTCGGACCGCTCCTGCTCCGTTTCGGGCAGCGGGCCGTCGGCGCGGACTTTGCGGCGGAGCGCAGTCGCGCACTCGTTTACCAAAATGCGCATGAGCCATGTGTCAAAGCCCTCCGGGCGCCGGAGCTTTTTGAGCGACACGAGGCCGCGGAACACCGCTTCGTCCACGGCATTGAGCGCTTCGTCTTCGCTGCCGAGCGTGAGGTACGCGGTGCGGTAGAGCTTTGCGCGCTGCGCCTGCACACGCGCAGTGTATTCGGTCTCCTTCAAGGGGCGGGCCTCCTTTGTTCGACGGATGGGAAAACAGTTCGATTTGGGCATGTACAGTTTTGAATATACCATAAAAGATGCCGCCCGTTTCGACGAAAAAGGTCGAAGCGGGCGGCTGTAGGAAAAAGACATCTCAGGTCTCCATCTGCTTGCCGAGAAAGACCGCGACGGCGGCGGCGAGTTTTTCCTGCACTTCCGTTGCGGCGGGCGCGCCGGCCTTTGCAACAAAGGCCACACAGCCGAGTACATCGCCTTCGGCGAGCACCGGCGCAGCCGCGACGACACAGGGGGCGTCCTCACCAACGACGAATGGAATTTCGGCTCCGGCAGGTGAAGCGTAGAGTTTGCGGCTTTCCATGAGCTCTGCGACCGCATCGCTGACGGGCTTTTCAAGCAGTTCTTTTTTTGGCAGCCCCGCACAGGCCAGCACGGCGTCGCGGTCGCAGACAGCGCACGCGCAGTCGCCCGCCTTCCACAGGGCCTCACAGATCGTTGCGGCGAATTGCGAAATTTCGCCGACCGGGGAATACTTTTTAAAAATAACCTCGCCGTCCTTCTCAGTATAGATCTCGAGTGGATCTCCATCACGTATGCGGAGCGTGCGGCGGAGCTCTTTGGGGATAACCACGCGTCCGAGATCGTCAATGCGGCGGACGATTCCTGTTGCTTTCATATCAATTACCTCCGAAATCTCGAATTTAAGCCGGGTGCGCGGCAGAGGCGGAGAGGCCCGGCAGATCTGGCAGTCTTATTCTTTGCAGTTTTTGCCGCCGTATTCCTTTTTTCCTCTTTTTGCGACAGGACGTCTGCCAGGCGGCTGTACCGGAACGGAATATTTTCTGAAAGCTGCGGAGCGCTCCTCAAAAATCAGTCTCTTTGCAAAAGCTGACGGAATTGCCCGATTTGCATTGAATTTATGCCCAGAGAATGGTATCATAAAAGCAATCTTCCCACGCGAACATTTGTCTGCGGCACGCCGCATACTTTCGCTGAAAAGGGCATAAATGCGCGACCGCTCTATGGATAGTCTGTACTGTCTGGTATGACCGGAAATGAGGGGCTTGAAATGAAGACAAAGAAACCGCCGCTTCTGCTCGCTGTTGAACTTACGCTGACCTTTTGCGCCTGTATTGCCGTTCTTGTGTCCGAACTCACACTCGTGGAAAACGAAGCCCTTCAATATGCTTCCTCCATTGAGAGCTCCTATACAGGATTGAAAGAGCGCTACATTTCCATCTTCAAGAGCGTGACCATACACATTTGGGAGAAAACCCCCGGAGACCCTTCTGCCGATGACATGAGCATCTGGCTGCAAAGTCACGATCCGCTTTTCCGTGATGCCATCGGCAGCGATCTTTACGACGGCTTTGCGATGAGCTATCGGGGCAGCTATTTCTCCAGCCGGGGTCCCGGTGATGATCCAGACGACGACCCGAATGCGCGCCTCTGGATCCAGGAGGCGCAAAAAGCCGATGGTGAAATCGTCGTCGCCCCCTCTGAGAGCAATTCGGGGTCGCAGGATCCCAACTCGGACCGAAACATTCAGTTGACGGTCGCACAAAAATACAGCGACGATATTTTCTTTGCCTTGCATCTCAAAATCAGGGAGGTCAACGCGCTGTTCGCCAGCAGTTCCTCTGAATTCGGCGATGCCCCCGCGCTTCTCTTCGACAGCAGCGGATTCATCCTCAGTACGACGGATCCGGCGCTCTATTGCCACAACATCAACCATACCGACGGCGTTATCAGCGACTCACTGTGTTCCGCGCTGCGGTCTGTGGACGATCATCTCGACACGCTGCGGCTCATCCATGCAGACGGGAAGTTCCGCATCCTCTACGCTCTGCGTGATGACAGCGGCAACACCTACTGCGTTTTCTTCCCCCTGTGGGACATTTTCCGTCAGCACTTTCTCATTCCCATGTTCATTGTTCTGCTGCTCGTCCTCATTGAGATCGACCTTTACCGTTACAACCGCCGCACGATCTCGGAAATGCAGGCCCGGGACGGCATCATCACCGAGATCGCCCGCGCAGCCTTTCAGTGGCAGGTCTTTGTCGACTTGAACACAATGCACTTTACCCCAGATGAGAATAGCCGGGCGATGTTTTCCGCCGCAGATTACCCCACGCTCTTTGAACGGGTATGCGACCGCCTTGTGAGCAAAAACTTACGCAAGGACTTTGAGGAATTTCTCGCGCCCGACAAGCTGATCCTTTATGAAGGGCGCGGTCTTGTAAGCCGTAGTTTTCCCTTTAACATTACACAGAAAAACAACACTTTGGAGCGCAGAACATTCCGTATGAGTCTTTTTGTCTCCCGGCTCAACGGAAAAATGACCGCCTACATCATGGGCACCGACATAACCGACGAGGAACGCGATCAAAAGCAGATCGCCCGATCCATCGCCTTCCACTATATCTCTGTCTTCGTGGGCAATGTCAGGGATCGGAGCATCCAGATCGTCAAAGCCGACCCGTCTATGGATATAGAGAACTTTTTGCTCGAAGATCTGAGTAAGCGTGAAATACCGGAGATGTATGCGCGAAGTTACCTCCGGGAAGAGCACGTAAATGCCTTCCTCGAAACAGTCTCCTTTGATGCGGTTCAGGCGCGGCTCGCCGAATCTCAGGATTTTGGCATCACCGTGCAGCAAAAGGACGGTCACTGGCTGTCCCTGCACTTTGTCCGGGAGGAGGACTGGGAGAAAAACGGCCGCTTCATTTTGTTCATCGAAAACGTTGATGAGCAGATGCAAAGCCAGACGGAACTGCAGGAGGCGCTTCGGCAGGCCAACGCCGCCGCCCGGGCAAAAAGTGAATTTCTCTCCCGTATGTCCCATGATATCCGCACGCCGATGAACGGCATCATCGGCATGACGCACATCGCCCGCGAGCAGGAAAACCCGCCCCGCACCGCGGAGTGTCTTGAAAAAATCGACACCTCCTCAAAATTTCTGCTCGGTCTTGTCAACGACATTCTGGACATGTCCAAGGCGGAGAGCGGCAAGATCGAGCTGCGTCCGGAGCCTTACCCCATAGCGGACTTCAACAGCTACATCGAATCCGTCATCCGGCCGCTGTGTCAGGAAAAAAATCAGACGCTGACGCTGGACGTCGCTCCGATCGACCGGATCGTTCCCATCATTGATGTGCTCCGCTTTAATCAGATCATGTTCAATCTTCTCTCGAACGCGGTCAAATATACGCCTGAGGGCGGGAGCGTTTCTCTGCACATCCGGCCGAAGCTTCTGCCGGGACACCGCGAGCGTATCGTCGCGATCATCAGCGACAACGGCATCGGCATGAGTGAAGAATTCCAAAAAGTACTCTTTGACCCCTTTACGCAGGATGCCCGCAGCGACACCTCCGAAAGCCGCGGCAGCGGTCTGGGGCTCGCCATCGTCAAGCGAATGGTCGATCTGATGAACGGGTCAATCGTTGTTAAGAGCCATCCCGGGCGGGGCAGCACCTTTATCGTAACGCTCGATTTTGATTATATCGAAGCGGACCAGCTCTCACCAGCTGAGCAGCGGCCGGCCGCCGATCCGAACAGGACCCTGCTCTCCGGCAGACATGTACTCTTATGTGAGGACCATCCTCTCAACCAGGAAATTGCAACGGCGCTGCTTGAAGAAAAGCAGATGCTTGTGGATATCGCGGAGAACGGGCAGATCGGCGCGGAAATGTTTGCCCGCTCAACGCCCGGATTTTACGACCTGATCCTCATGGACATCCGCATGCCTGTCATGGACGGCTACGATGCGGCGGCGCAGATCCGTGCGATGAAGCGTGCAGACGCGCACACCGTACCCATCATCGCTATGACGGCGGACGCCTTTGCGGACGATGTGCAAAAATGCCTTGAAGCAGGCATGAACGCGCATGTGGCAAAGCCGATCGATCCGGCACTGCTCTATGCGGCGCTGGAGGACGTCCTTTTAAAGCGGACCGTGAACTAACACCGCGCCTGGCCCCGTTTGATATGAAAAAAGCTCCGTGTGACATGTACCCCCTTTACTGGACAGAAAACCAGCAAAGTGGGTACATATCCGTGTGCGGAGCCTTTTTCCTGTATGTTCTTTTTTAATATGCCGGGACCGGATGGTAGTCGTTCCGCCAGGAGACGGACGAGACCCGGTAGGGTACGGCGTTGTGCTCCTCCGCGACGATTGCGCGCGAATCAAGGTCCAGCGTGAACGCCTCGCGGAAAATCAGGCAGTTTTTGTCCGAGGGGTTGTTGTTTCCGCCGAAAACGAGGTTTCCAAGCGAGTACGCAATCTGCTTGCCCTTGTAGGTCTCTGTTTCCTGCCTGACATGCGGGTGGTGGCCGATCACAAGGTCCGCGCCCTGATCGATGCAGTAGTGCGCGATGGCCTGCTGGGTCGCGTTGCTGTGGTAGGCCCTTTCAATGCCCCAGTGGTAGTTGAAAACAATGATCTCCGCGCCGCGTGCCCGCAGATTTTTGATCGCGCTGCGGATAAACGCCTGCTGCGCCGCGTCATAGCTCCAGCCGGTGTTGGACGCAAAGCCGATCTTCACGCCCTTGACCGTCACGATCGGCATCGCGTCGTAGCCCGAGACCGCAACGACCGGCGAAAGATACTTCACCGTGTCGTCAAATCCCCGCTGAAGATAGTCAAGCGAATGGTTGTTCGCGACCGTCACCACATTGATGCTGCCGGCCGAAAGGATGCCCGCATATTCGGGCCGTCCCTTGAAGCGGAAGGTCTTGTTCGCCGGCGTGCTGGCATAAGTCAGAGTCCCTTCAAAGTTCACCATCGTGAGGTCGTCGTCAAAGAACATCGGGATGCCGGAGAAAAAGTAGTTTGGGCCTTTCAAATCATACATCTCGTCGAGAGAACCGGCATAGGGCGCGTTCCGGTCCCGGCCAAGCGTGCAGTCCCCGCCAAAGGTCAGCGCGAGGCGCACCGTGTCATAGCCCGCCGCATTCCGCCAACCGACGGCGACCGCCGTCAGCGGTCGGGACGCATCCATACGTCCCAGCGTCAGGATCGCCTGTTCGACGGTAAAGCCCGCAAGCGGCATGAACGCGCCACCCGCGCCGCCCATGAGTGCCGTGCTCCCATCCGTCCGGCCGGAAACGAATTTTATGTCCTCGACCGCCCAGCGCGGGATGGCCCACGCATCCGAATAGTACTGCGGCGCCGTGTTCGCCTCGGTGACGCCGAGCGCTCCCATGCAGCGGCGCAGCATCGCTGCAGCCTCCGCACGCGTGACATTCTCAGCGGGCCGGAAGGCCCCGTTCGCGCCTTTGACAATGCCGAGCCCTGCCGCAAGCTCCGCCCAGACGCTCTGCGTGTCCGAAAAGCTGCCCGTCCCGGCAAGGACAAGGACGCCGTTTGCGTCTGTCGTCACCGCCACGCCGAGGGCTGCGGCGGTCTCTTCCGCCGTCTGCGCCTTTTCCGCGTCGTAAAAATCGACCAGAAGCCGCGCAAGCTCGACGCGGCTGATGTTTCGCGCGTAGTTCCCACCAAGCGCAAAGTCCGGTGAAACAAGGCCCTTTTCATAGGCCGCCGTGACCCCTGCGCGCGCCCAATCGCTCATCGACGCAGCGGGGACCGCCACCGGCATCGCAAGTGGCTCGCTTGACGGGCTCGCCCCGGGTTCGGCGCTCGCTTCAGGCGACGGACTTGTCCCGGTTTCGGCGCTCGCTTCGGGCGACGGACGGATCTCCACGGTCTCGCTCGGTTCCGGTGACGCGCTTGTCTCGGCCAAGACCTCCGCCGACGCGTCCGGAGCGGGCCCGGTCTCTGTCGCCAGTGCGCGGTCCGACGAAGCGCACACGAGCAGTGCCGCGCACAGCAAACTTGAAAATGCTCTTTTCATTTTCTCTCCTCCCGCCGACCGCCGTTCTCCGGCAGCGTGACTCTTTTGAAATGCTCCCTCCCGTAGGTCTGATTTCCAATGATCTGTAAAAGATATTCTCTGCCCGGGGCGTTTTACAAGCTCTTTTGTCTTTTTTGCGCGCCGCTGCAACTGCCGTTTTATCTTCCCCACAGCGCGCGAAAAACATGCTGACAAAGCACTGCGGCTGTGATAAGATACTCTGCGGTGTCTGCCGCACGGGGCGCGGAGCTCTCCCCGTGCCTTCTACAAATCTGACTTCAAACAGATCGTGGTCACGGCCGTATCTTCACAGGAGGGACTTCTCATGCAAAACTGTCTTATCGTCGGCGCGGGCGGCGCGATCGGCAGTATTTTCCGCTATCTTATCGGGCTTTTAAACGTGCAGCCGCAGAGCGGCTTTCCCGTCAAGACCCTGTTCATCAACATTCTCGGCGCGTTCGTCATCGGCCTTGTGACGGCGCTCGCCGCCAAAAACGGCACGCTCGATTCCCGGCTCGTGCTGCTGCTCAAGGTCGGCGTCTGCGGGGGCTTCACGACCTTCTCAAGCTTTGCCTACGAAACGAGCGGCCTCATGCAGGCCGCTCAAACCGCCGTCGCCCTCGCCTATGTCCTGCTGAGCGTGACGCTCGGCGTGCTGGCCGTCTTCGCGGCCCAGCTTCTTGTCCACTGAGGACACTGCGAACATGCCGTACCCGGTCGCTCGGACCGGATACGGCATGTTTTTATCTGCACAAAAAGAGTTCGGCCACCAGCACAACGCAGCAGCAGGCGGAGGATACCTTGAAAAGGCTTGCCCCGCGCCACGCGAGGACGATGCCCGCGGCAAGCGCGAGCGCGCCCGCGATCGGCGTCTGCGTCGCATCGAGGATGGCGGGAAACGTCATCACCGCGAGCGTGACATAGGGAACGTAATAGAGAAACGATCGGAGAAAGCGGTTTTCGATCTGCCCGCGAATGAGCGTGAGCGGCAGTACGCGCACAGCGTAGGTCACACCCGCCATCACGGCGAGATACATCCAGATCTCAGGCTTCATCGGCATCCTCCGTTTCTTCCTGCACCGGGAAGAACAGCGCCGCCGCCCCCGCAATGACGAGGGTCAGGAAAATCGTCCGCGTACCTGCGGAGAGCGCCGCGATGCCCGGCAGCTTCGCCGCGGCCCAGCTTGCGAAAAAGCACAGCGGGAGAAGCGCCGCGACGACTTTGTCCTTCCGCGCGGGCGGCACGATCACGGCGAGGAACATTCCGTAGAGAGCGACGCTCAGTGCGCTCACGAGCCGCACGGGCAGCAGATTTCCGGCAAGCACGCCGAGAAAGGTGCCGCAGGCCCAGCCGGGCATGGCAACGAGCATCGCACCATAAAAATACCACGGGTCCAGATAACCCGGCCGCGCAATGGCAATGCCGAATAGCTCATCCGTCACATCAAAGCCCACGATAAAGCGGTGAAAAAACGGGGTGTCCGGCGCAAATTTCTGGCTCAGCGCCGTGCTCATCAGAAGATAGCGGGCGTTGACCACAAGCGTCATCAGCGCAAGCTCCCAGAGCGCCGCGCTCGCGGAGATCAGCGTAAAACCCGCATATTCCCCCGCTGAGGCATTGCACAAAAGACTCGCAAAAAAGCCCTGCACCGCCGTGAGCCCCGCGCGCTTTGCCGCGATCCCCAGCGTAAAGGACACCGCAAAATAGCCCAGCGCGATCGGCAGACCGTCCCGGATTCCTTCGCGCAGAGCCGTTCCATGCCCAAGTCCGGTCCGCGCCGGTGACATCGTTTCTGCTTCGTCCATCTCGTATTCCCCCTCCCCCAGCAAATGATTTTACCAGAAAATCATAACGCAATGCTTGCCATTTGAAAAGCAAATCTTTATAATGGAATCATAAGTTTTTCTTATGGTTGGGGGGCGACGCTTTGCTCACGAAATACGAAATTTTCTGCCGGGTGATCGACACGGGCAGCTTTACACGCGCCGCCGAAACGCTCGGCTATTCGCAGAGCGCCGTGAGTCAGACCGTCCGCACACTTGAAACAGAGCTGGGTACGGCGTTGGTACGGCGCGGCAAGGGCGGTGTGACGCTCACGGCGGACGGGGAGTCGTATCTTCCCTACTTTCGCGCGATCTGCGCGGCGGAAGACGCCCTCTCCCGCAAGCGGCAGGAGATGCAGGGGCTTGAAAAGAGTGTCATCCGCATCGGCACCTTTACGAGCGTCAGCCGAAACCTGTTGCCGCCGCTGATGCAGCGATTCAAGCTGCTGTACCCCAACGTTCCGTTCGAGCTGCTGCAAGGCGAGTACACCGGCATCAGCCAATGGCTGCGCGAGGGCGTCGTCGATCTGGGTTTTCTCGGTCTGCGGGAGGCAGACGGTCTGTGCGTCCGTCCGCTCTACCGCGACGCGATGGCGGCGGTGCTGCCACCCACGCACCCGCTCGCAGCGCAAAAGGAGGTCTCCCTGCGTCAGCTCGCGGCGGAACCGCTCATTTTGCTCGACGAGGGCGAATACTCCCTGCCGCTCGAGGCCTTTGCGCAGGCCGAGCTGACGCCGCAGCTGGCCTATCGCGTCTACGACGACTACACCATTCTTGCAATGGTGCGGCAGGGACTGGGCGTTTCGATCCTCTACCGGCTCGTCGTTTCGGACTTCGCGGAGGAACTGGTCCTGCGTCCGGTCGCGGAACCGCTTGAGCGTACGGTCTCGCTCGCGTGGCGCGAGTGGGACACCCTGCCCCTTGCCGCACGGCGCTTTGCGGAATTCGTCTTAAAGCATGCGACGGAAGTCCTGCCCGACGGTCTGGCCGCTTCGATTTAAAAAAGCGGGCGCATCCGAGTGCCGCAAAGAAAAGCGAGAGGGCCTGCCGCCTGTGATTTACAGACAGCGAGCCCTCTCGCCGGCTTTATTCGAACGCTTCGGGTCGATGCACGCGGAAGCGGCCGATGGTTTATGTTTTCGTGCGCCCCCCGCTGTGGAAATTGAGTTTGGACTCGGTGCCGTTTTTAAGGCGTTTGATGTTTTCACGGTGGGCGAAAATGATCAGTGCGGCAGAGATAAGCGCAAGTATTTTTGCGGTCGGTGATGGGATGAAGACGCAGACCGACGCCGCGAGCGTGACCGCCGCGGCGAGGGAGCCGAGCGAAACATACTGCGTAAAAACGACAAGAATGAGAAAGATGCCCCACGAACAGACGCCAACGCGCCAGTCGATCATCCACGCAAGCGTGCCGCCCGAAAGAATGCCCTTGCCGCCCCTGAAAGAATAGTAGATCGGGTAGACATGTCCGAGACAGACGCCGAAGCCTGCGAGCATGCAGCCGACCGAGACATCATACGCGCCGAGGGGCGCGAGGGCCTTGCCGGTCAGCGTTGCGGCGACGGTTTTCAGAACATCCACCGCAATGACAATGAGCAGCCCTTGCGTGCCAAACGTACGGTGAAAATTCGTGAGTCCCGCATTGCCGCTGCCGAAACTGCGGATATCTTTTTTAAAGACATTTTTCGAGGCAATGATCGCCCCGTTGAGACTGCCGAGCAGATAGCCGATCACGATCGTGATCGCAACGAATAGGGTCTGATCCGTCATCATTCCTTTTCGCCCTTTTGCCTGATGACCAGGCGAATGGGCGTACCCTCCAATCCAAAAACGCTCCTGATCTGGTTCTCCAAATAGCGCTGATAGGAAAAATGGAAAAGCTCGCGGTTGTTGCAGAAAATGACGAAGTTCGGCGGCCGCACGCCCGTCTGCGTCATATAGTAGATTTTCAGACGCTTGCCCTTGTCCGTAGGCGGCTGTACGCGCGCCTGCGCGTCTGCAAGGACGTTGTTGAGCATTCCGGTCGTGATGCGCATGGCGCTCTGGTCGTTGACATAGTTGACAAGCTCAAAAATGCGGTCGACGCGTTGACCCGTGACGGCGGAGATAAACACGATCGGCGCATAGGACATAAAAAGGAGGTCTGCCGCGACGCGCTTTTTGAGTTTTTCCATCGTCTTGTCGTCCTTTTCGACGAGGTCCCACTTGTTGACGACGATGATGCTCGCCTTTCCGGCCTCATGCGCGAGACCCGCGATCTTGGTGTCCTGCTCCGTGACGCCCTCGCGCGCGTCGATCATAATGAGGCAGACGTCCGCCCGCTCGATGGCGAGCTGCGCGCGCATGACGGAGAATCTTTCGATGCGGTCGTCCACCTTGGATTTGCGGCGGATGCCGGCGGTGTCGATAAAGACATACTTGCCAAACGGATTATCGACGCGGGTGTCGATGGCGTCGCGCGTCGTGCCCGCGACGTTCGAGACGATGCAGCGCTTTTCGCCCAGAATGAGGTTCACGAGCGAGGATTTGCCGACATTCGGCTTGCCAATAACGGCGACCTTGATGCGGTCGTCCTCCTCATCCTCCGGCGGAAGCTCCGGAAAGGCCGCCACGCAGGCGTCGAGCATGTCGCCGGTGCCGTGCCCGTGGACGGCGGAAACGGCGATCGGGTCACCAAGACCGAGGGAATAAAATTCGTAAAATCCCGGGTCCGGCTCGCCGGTCTTGTCCGATTTGTTCACGACGAGAACAACGGGCTTTTGCGATTTTAAGAGCATACGCGACACATCGCGGTCGGCGGCGGTGACGCCCGTTCCCAGTTCGGTCACAAAGACGATCACATCTGCCGTATCAATGGCGATTTGCGCCTGCTCGCGGATAAAGAGCAGGATCTCATTGTCCGTGGACGGCTCGATGCCGCCCGTATCGACGACGTCAAATTTCACGCCGTTCCACTCACACTCGGCATAGAGCCGGTCACGCGTGACGCCGGGGGTATCCTCAACGATGGCGAGCCGCTCGCCCACGATGCGGTTAAAGAGCATGGATTTGCCGACGTTCGGCCGGCCTACAATGGCTACAAGCGGTTTCATGCGCTCCCTCTTTCTACGGTGCCGGCAGCTTGCCGGAACAGTTTATTTTTTGCTAGTCCCGCTCAAACGGGTATTGCAGCGGCTCCCCGAGCATTGCGCGGAGAAGCTCGCCGCCGTCGACCTCAACGGGGACGACCGCGACGTTCAGTTCCCGTTCGACTTCGTCCAGCGTGGTATCGTCCAGAAACACACCCTCGCCGTGGCGCAGCATGGTCTGCGGAATGAGCAGCCGTTCACCGAGCTCCTTTCCCCGGAGCTGGGCAATGAGGTCCCGGCCCGTAATGAGACCGGCAACAACAATGGTGTGCCCGAAAAAGTCGTTTACGATGGGATAGACCCTACCGTTTATCGTATCATACTTTTCGCGCGCTGTCATCATAAGCTTTTCCAAAAAAGGCGCGGCTGAAACGCCGGTGGCGATCGAAAACGGCACGCCGTCGCAGGAAAGCTCGTCATATTCGAGCGCGGAGCAGAATTCGACCTCCTGCAAACGCAAAAGGCCGACGCCGTTTTCAAGCTGTGGATAGTCCTCATAAAACGCGTCCTCCGGGATCGGAAGCCCGGCAATGAGGTAAAATTCGTCCGACGGGAAAAAGATGCGCGTGCCGTATTTTTGGAGGCACGCGCCGCCAAATGCTTCAATACGCGCAACGGTCTCCAAAGCGCCGGCCTTTTCAAAGGGCACAAGCTTCGGGAGATGCGCGCGGTGCTTCGTGAGCCCGACCGGGACGACCGAAACGGAATTTACCTCCGGGTACAGGACCACGAGGTCCTCCATCGTCCTTTGCAGGGCTTCCTCATCGTTGAGGCCGGGGCAGCAGACGATCTGGCAGTTCATCTTAATGCCGCCCGCCGCAAGGCGCTGTAAAAGCGCATAGCCGTTCGCGGCGTCGGGATTTCCAAGAAGCTTCGCGCGAAGCTCCGGCTCGGTCGCATGGACCGAGACATTGATTGGACTGATATGCAGGTCCATGATGCGCTGTATCTCGCGCTCGGAAAGATTCGTAAGCGTGATATAGTTGCCGGTCAGAAAGCTCAGCCGCGCGTCATCGTCCTTAAAATAGAGGGTCCTGCGCATTCCGCGCGGGAGCTGGTCGACAAAGCAGAACAGGCAGTGGTTCCGGCAGGCGCGGGCACAGTCCATGAGATAGCTTTCAAACTCGAGTCCCAGTTCCCCGCCCTCCGGCTTTCTGACCTTTACGGTGCGGCGCTTCCCCGTCTTGTCCTCCAGCACGACCGTCAGGTGCGTGTCGTAGCTGAAGAATTTGTAATCGAGAACATCGACGATCTCTCTGCCGTTGATGGAGATCAGCTTGTCACCGGGGTGCGCCTTATGGTGCAGCGGACTGGATTTGTCGATTTTCGTGATAAGCGAAGCCACGGAAGTTTCCGCCTTTCCTTTTCTGACAATAGCAAAAAGAGAGGGGGCAATGCCTCCTCTCTTCAAGCTCAAATCTTACTTTACGTCGAGAACCTTGCGTCCGTTGTAGTAACCGCAGGCTTTGCATACGCGGTGGGGCATGTGATAAGCGCCGCAGTTCGGGCACGCAACGATACCGGGCGTTTCGAGCTTCCAGACGTTGCTGCGTCTTTTATCTCTTCTTGCCTTTGATACTTTTCTCTTCGGAACCGCCATGGTGACACCTCCTGTTTTTCGCTGATTTAAGTCAGCTTTTATTCGTCCTTTTTATCCAAAAGCTGACTTAAGGCAGCTAATCTTGGATCGACTTCTTTTTTGCAGCCGCAGGGTCCGTCGTTGAGATCTTTCCCGCAGGTGGGGCAAAGGCCCTTGCAATCCTCCTTGCAGAGGAACTTCGGCTCCGTTTCGAGGATGAACAGCGTTTCCAGAACGTCGCTCACATCGAGCGCGTCGCCCTCCAGCGGAAAAACGTCCGGGTCGGACTCGTCCGACTCGTCCGCCGCGATCTTTGCTTCGACCGGAAGCTCTTTGCGGAAAGAAAATTCCTTTCCACAGCGGTCACATACGCAGACCATGTCAGCGTGGATCGTGCCTCGCAGCGTCAGAACGCCCGCCGTGTTGCGGACTACTCCCTCGGCATGCGGCGGCGCGGTAAAGCGCTGGATAGACGGGGCGGAAAGCCGCTCCGTGTCCAGATCCGTCAAAAACGAAACGCTTTTGCCCGGCATCTCAATGATTTGACTGAGATCAAGCTTCATTTGGCACCTCACATAGTCGCTTGAGTATTATAATCGAAAAAAGAAAGCTTGTCAACAAAAAATTATGATATACTAATATAAGTATCTGTGGTAAAATGCCTTGTTGGCGGCTGCGTCCACAAGGTCCTGTATGCCGCCGCTTTGCCATGCACAATAAATATATTATATACTTTTTTTCGAATTTTACAATTCCTTTTGGAGAAGCTTATGAAAGAACTCACGATCCGAAAAAACGACGCGGGCCAGCGGCTGGACCGCTTTGTGGCGAAAGCCGTTCCCCTTCTGCCGGACTCTCTGCTGCAAAAATATATCCGCATCAAGCGCATCAAGGTAAACGGCAAGGGTGCAAAGCGCGACGACCGGCTCCATGAGGGCGACGTTCTGCAGCTCTACATCAACGACGAATTTTTCGAAGCGCCCTCGGAGGAGAACGCCTACCTCAAGCTTTCTTCGCCGAAGCTGGACATCGTCTATGAGGACGAAAACATTCTGCTCGTTGACAAAAAGCCCGGCGTTCTCTGCCACAGCGACGGGCAATGGAGCTACGACACGCTCATCGCCAACATTCAGGCCTACCTCTATACAAAGGGCGAATGGCGGCCGCGCGAAGAAAACGCTTTCGCTCCTGCGCTCTGCAACCGCATCGACCGCAACACCGGCGGCATCGTGATCGCCGCAAAAAACGCGGAGGCCCTGCGCATACTGGACGAGAAAATTAAAGAGCGCGAGATCGACAAATACTATCTCTGCGCCGTGCGCGGCCGGCCGGAGCCGAAAGCCGGCGTTTACCGGGACTGGCTCTTTAAGGACGCAAAGAAAAATCAGGTCTTCATTCGCGAGACCTTCTGCCCCGGCGCAAAGGAGGCCGTCACGGAATACCGCACGCTGCAAAAAAAGGACGGGCTCTCCCTCGTCGAGTGCCATCTGCTGACGGGCCGCACGCACCAGATCCGCGCGCAGATGGCGGCGCACGGCACGCCGCTTTTGGGCGACGGAAAATATGGCGAAGAACGCTTTAACAGGCAGTATGGTGAGAAGGGACAGGCGCTCTACAGCTACCGCGTCGTTTTCACGCTGCCGACCGACGCGGGCTGTCTCGAATACCTGCGCGGGCGCAGCTTTCGAGTCGAAAATATCGAATTCGTCAAAAAATATTTTGATTTCGATTTTTCCGTTGACAATTGACTCTGCATTATATATATTGAATTTTGCGCGTTTATCTATTTTTGCGCGTGTAATCAGCAAAAAATCGGGCGGTGCCGGTGCTTCTATCCGTATGCCTGCCGGCATTTAACAGAAGGGGGACGCCAATGGCAAGACAGCTCATACGACTCATCGACTGTCGAAAAGAATTCGACGGCGAGATCGTACTTGACTCGATCAATTTAGACATCAAGGACAAAGAATTTCTAACCCTGCTCGGCCCCTCGGGATGCGGCAAAACGACGACGCTCCGCATCATCGGCGGTTTTCTCCGCCCCGACTCGGGACAGGTCGTTTTTGACGGCAGGGTCATCAATGATGTTCCGCCTCACAAGCGAAAGATCAACACGGTCTTCCAGAAATATGCGCTGTTCACACATCTGAACGTCTATGAGAACATCGCTTTCGGCCTGCGTATCCAAAGGCCGAAGCTCTCCGAAAAAGAGATCTCACAGCGGGTGTATGAAGCGCTGGAGCTGGTGGCTCTGAAGGGCTTTGAAAAGCGCTCTGTCTCGCAGCTCTCCGGCGGTCAGCAGCAGCGCATCGCAATTGCGCGGGCAATTGTCAACCGACCGCAGGTCTTATTGCTTGACGAGCCGCTGGGCGCTCTCGATCTCAAGCTGCGCAAAGACATGCAGCGAGAACTCAAGCAGATCCAGCAGCAGGTGGGCATCACTTTTATTTATGTGACACACGACCAGGAGGAAGCCCTCACGATGTCGGACACCGTCGTTGTCATGAACAAGGGCGAGATCCAGCAGATCGGCACTCCTGTTGATATATATAATGAACCCGAAAACGCTTTCGTCGCGGACTTTATCGGCGAGAGCAATATCATAGACGGCATCATGGTACAGGATGGCGTCGTCAAAATGTACGGGCGCACCTTTCCCTGCGTCGACAAGGGCTTTGCGCCAAACGAGCCGGTGGATGTTGTCATCCGTCCGGAGGACATCGACATCGTCCCTGTCGAGCAGGGGCAGCTCACCGGCACCGTCACGGATGTCACCTTTAAAGGGATGCAATACGACATCATCGTCGATTTTCAGGGCTTCAAGTGGCTTATTCAGACGACGGATCACTCCCCCGTCGGCGCAAAGATCGGCGTGAAGATCGACCCGGACGGTTTCCACATTATGAAAAAGAGCGAGTATTCCGGTCTTTACGGCGATTACAGCTCCTATTCAGAGGAGTATGACGAGCTCTCAGAGGTCATTCCGGAGGGAGGCGTCGAAAATGAATGAAGCGGTTCCGCTGACGGACGAGCGCGCCGGCTTTCTCTCCCACTGGCAGCGGCAGGCCTTTGCCTGGCCGTATATCCTCTGGATGGCGTTTTTTGTCGTCGTTCCCATTGTGCTGATCACGGTCTACGCTTTCACGAACGCGCAGCAGCAGTTCACGGTTGAAAACTTCGCGGGCATGATGGATTATGCCGGCGTCTTCGGGCGGAGCCTTTGGCTCGCCTTTGTCGCGACCGTTGTCTGCCTGTTGCTGGGTTATCCCGTGGCCCTCGCAATCAGCCGGACCGACATGAAGACCCAGCGTATCCTTCTCATGCTCATCATGCTGCCGATGTGGATCAACTTTCTGCTCCGCACCTATGCGTGGATGTCCATTCTTGAGAACACCGGTCTGCTCAACCGCTTTTTCGGTGCGATCGGGCTCATCGACCTTGTAAACTATATCGGCACACACCTCTCGGCCACCTATACGCCCATTGACCACTTCCAGCTCATCAACACGGACGGCGCGGTCGTTTTGGGCATGGTCTACAACTATCTGCCGTTTATGATCCTGCCGATCGAGAGCGTCATCGTCAAGATCGACCCCTTTGTCATTGAGGCGGCGCAGGATCTCGGCGCAAACGGACATACGGTCTTCCGCAAGATCATTCTGCCACTGAGTCTCTCGGGCGTCATCTCCGGCATCACAATGGTGTTCGTTCCGGCGGTCTCCACCTTTGTTATCTCAAAGCTCCTGTCAAACGGCACCGTCATGCTCCTCGGTGACCTCATCGAAATGCAGTTCACGGGCGCCGCCTACAATCCGCACCTCGGTGCGGCGATCTCCCTCATTATGATGATCATTGTCGTTCTCTGCATGAGCATCATGAATAAATTCGGCGAGGGCGAAGAACAGGCGGTGATGATGTGAAAAAGAAAAACACCGGCGGTATGCTTCTGACCGTCCTCATGTATCTCTTTCTTTACGCGCCGATCGTCATCATGATCGTCTTTTCGTTCAACAACTCGAAGTCCCGCACCGTTTGGGCAGGCTTCACGCTGCGCTGGTATCAGGAACTCTTCCGGGACGATCTCATCATGTCCTCGCTTGAAACGACCATTGCGGTCTCTGTCCTCGCGGCGCTCATCTCCGCCGTCGTCGGAACTTACGCCGCCATCGGCTTTTTCAACATGAAAAAGAACTGGCGCAAACCGCTGCTGACCATCAATAACATTCCGGTCGTCAATGCCGACATCATCACTGGCGTTTCGCTCGCGCTGCTGTTCGTCTCTGCGGGAAAGCTCCTCGGTTTTCAGCTGGGCTTCGGAACGCTGCTGCTCGCGCACATCAGCTTTGACATTCCCTACGTCATTTTGTCCGTCATGCCAAAACTCTACCAGCTCGACCGGAACCTCTTTGAAGCCGCGCAGGACCTCGGCTGTACATGGTTCCAGACGATCAACCGGGTCATCATTCCGGAGATCATGCCCGGCATCGTGAACGGCCTGCTCATTGCGTTCACCATGTCGCTCGACGATTTTGTCATCTCCTATTTTACGGCGGGTTCCAGCGTCCAGACGCTGTCCATGACGATCTATGCAATGACCCGCCGCCGCATCTCTCCGAAGATCAACGCGATCTCGACGTTGCTCTTCGCTGTCGTTCTCCTGCTTCTCCTTGTCGTTAACGTGCGTGAAGCGCGTCAACGCAAGCTTGAACTCAAAAAAGAAACCATGCTGAAAGGGGCCGCCTGATGAAAAAAAAGATTGCTCTTCTCCTCTGCGCCGCGCTGTTCGCCGGCTTGCTTCCGGGTTGCGGCAGCGGGGATTCTTCCAATTCCGCAGCCGCCGACAAAGGTGTCGTCAACGTCTATAACTGGGGCGAATATATCGACCCGGACCTCAAGGACCAGTTTGAAAAGGAAACCGGCATCAAAGTCAACTACAAGACCTACGAGTCCAACGAACAGATGTACTCTGTCCTCAAGCAGGGCGGCGTGAGCTATGACGTCGTCATTCCCTCGGATTACATGATCTCCCGTCTGATCGCGGAGGACATGCTCGAACCGCTGGACCTTGACAAGATTCCCAACTACGCGCTCATTCAGGACAACTTGAAGAACATGGAGTATGACCCGCAGAACCAATACAGCGTCCCCTATATGTGGGGGACGGTCGGCATCATCTACGACCCGACCGTCGTGGGCGAGGTCGACTCCTGGGGCGCAATGTTCGACGAGAAGAACAGCGGCCAGATCCTCATGTTTGATAACTCCCGCGACGCGATGGGCATCGCCCTCAAGTATTTGGGCTATTCGCTGAACACGACTGACGAAGCACAGCTCAACGAGGCTTACGAGCTTTTGAAAAAGCAAAAGCCGCTTTTGCAGGGCTATGTCATGGACCAGGTCTTTGAGAAGCTCGAGAGCGGCGAGGCCGCCATCGGCGCGTATTACGCGGGCGACTACCTCACGATGCGGGAGAGCAACCCGAAACTCAAGTTCTGCATTCCGAAGGAAGGCTCAAATGTCTTTGTCGACGCCATGTGCATTCTCAAAGGCTCAAAGAACAAAGAAAATGCCGAAGCCTTTATCAACTTCATGACCGGCACGGCGCAGAGCAAACAGAACGCCGAGTTTATCGGTTATACCAGTCCGAACAAGGACGTTGAAGCGCTCATGGATCTCGACGAGCTTTCAAAATCCGTCCGTTACCCCGACGCGGCAACGCTCGCAAAGTGCGAATCCTTTGTCAACCTCCCGCAGGAAACGCTCGACTACTACGATTCCATGTGGGTCAAGCTCAAATCCTGAAAAAAGGACTGTAGCACAACCGAGCCCAGAATAAAGAAATGAGCAGCACCCCAATCGTTAGACAGTATAATATACTGAGTAACGATCGGGGTGCTGTTCTATGACGATAGTCACGCTCTTAAAGCTTAACGAACAAATCCTTTTTCTTTCAGAAATTCTCTGGCAACGGTTTCAACGGACATCTTCTCGTTGTCGACCTTGAAATTGAGTTCCTGCATCGTTTCCTCATCAAGGGCTCCCGACAACTTATTGAGTATGCCTTGCAGTTCCGGGTGCTTTTCCAGCGTATCTTCCCTTACAACCGGCGCCGCGTAATACGGCGGGAAAAAACGCTTGTCGTCCTCAAGCACTCTCAGATGCAGCCATTGTATCTGCCCGTCGGTCGTAAACGCATCTGTGACTTGTATTCTTCCCTGGCTCAAAGCAAGATACTTTATCGACACGTCCAGCTTCAGCGCGGAAGAGAAATTAAGTCCATACGCGTCGGCCATCGCTTCATAGCCATCACTGCGGTTGTAAAACGTATGCTCAGCGCCAAAAACCATTTCGTCTGCATACGGGACGAGGTCACTTACGGATCTTAAATTATATTTCTCTGCCATTTCCTCTGTGACCGCCATCGCATAGGTGTTATTATAGCCAAAGGGATCCAGCCATAAGAGATCGAACTTTTCATCATATACAGTTTTTACTTTGTTATATACCCTGTCGGGGTCGTTATCGGGCGGAAGCTTCAGCAGCTCAAGCAGCGCGGTCCCGGTATATTCGGGATACACATCTATCTGGCCGCTTTTTAACGCTTCCAGACAGATCGGGCTGCCCTCCATGTTGAATTTGCGCTCTACTTCAATATCCGAGTCGTTTTCGACAAGCTGGGCAAGCATTTCCGCAAGGAGCTTGTTCTCGGTAAAATACGAGGATCCGATCACCACTCTGTTCTGGTTTTCCGAGACGACGAACAGCGGAATGATAAGCGCAGCCAAAAGCAGAAGCGCGCTCACCCGCAGCTTCACAAGCACCGGTCTGCGGTTTCCCGTGAAGCGTTGTTTCAGTTTATCATCCAGATATTTAAATAGCTGCGGGAGCAGAGCCAAGGCCATGATCGGCAGGGTCGCCTTGAAGATCATGTTCCAATCCTGCGACTGAATGCTGCTATAAATCAGATAACCAAGCCCGCCGGACCCGACGAGGACGCCGATCACGGCGGTACCCAGTATGGTCACGAATGCGATCTGGATTCCGGTAAAGATCACAGGAAGCGCAAGCGGAAGCTCAACTCTTACAAGTGACTGCAGCGGAGACATGCCCATTCCTTTTGCCGCTTCTTTTACCGAGGGTGAAATGCTTGTAATTCCAATATAGGTATTTTGTATGATTGGCATAAGCGAGTAGATAACAAGTCCGATTACAACGGTCTTATCGCCTATCCCGAAAAGGATCATTAAAATAGCCAACAGCGCAAGAGACGGTATTGTCTGGGCGATATCCGCAATCATTAAAACGGGTTTGCTGAGTGCTCTTTTTTTAGAAATCAGAATTCCTAAAAGCACTCCTATCACCGTCGAGAGGCCGACGCTTGCCAACGTAATGGCCAAATGCTGTTCCAGTCCAATGAGAATCGCCGACATCAGTTTTCGCCTCCTTTCTGGTGCCGTCTGTTAACAAGCCCTTTTTGGATCCAATCAAACAGAAAGCCCGAAAGAATCGCCATTAAGGAGGCCGGAATGGCTCCGGAAAGGATCATATTGGTATCCGCGCAAGCCAGTCCTGTCCAGATGAGGTCACCCAGTCCGCCGGCTCCGATCAGGGCGGCCAGCGTGGTCCAGCTGATGATATAGATCGTAGATAAACGGATACCGGCTATGATCGTTGGTATCGCGATCGGTATCTGGACTTTGAACAGAATCTGCATATCAGACATGCCGATGCCTCTTGCTGCTTCGACATATTTGTGCTCGATCTCCGTAATACCGACATATGTGTTCTCCATGATCGGAAGTATTCCATATGCCGTAAGAACAACGATAGCCGGTACTGCCCCCATGCCAAACAGCATCAGGGCGATCCCGATCAAAACCAGACCGGGGATGGTCTGTATGACCCCTGCAATGGCTGTCACCACGACGGCCGCTCTCCTATGCTTTGTGAGCACAATGCCAAGTGGGATCGCGATGACTGCAGCAAAAAATATTGACAGCGCCGAAATTTTAAAATGGATGAACATGTCGGTCAAGATCGTGTGATAATTGCTCTGAACGTAATTCCAAAAGCTCAATTTTCACACCTGCCCCACAAATCCTGCGCTGCCGAATCCAACAGCTCTGTATTTGAGACCAGCCCTGCAATCTGTCCCCGCTCATCCATAACTGCCAAATAGTCCGCACCTGTCTGTTTGAGCGTGTGGAAGGCCGTTTCCCTGCTCTCGTTCACACGAATGCTGGCTATATTCCTGTTCATCAGGTCAGAAACCGCCCCATCTGCACTGCAAAGCGACAACCTGTCGGGTGTTATAATACCCTCTGTGTTCCCGCTTTGATTGACAGCCACCAGATATTTAGTTTGACCGTTTTGGAATAAAAGACGGAGCGTTTCCACGGAGTCCTGTGCAGAAACAGTTTTTATGTTCTCTGACATGACATCTTTCACCGTTGCATCTTCGCCACGAGCGGCGATATGATTGCCGATGAAGTCTCTTACAAAGTCGTTTGCCGGACTCCTCAGAATTTCTTCGGGCGTTGCGACCTGCACAATACTCCCGTGGTTCATAAAAACGATAATGTCTGCTATTTTTATTGCTTCCGACATATCGTGCGTGACGAACACAAAGGTCGTCTGTACTGTTTTATGAAGCTTTTTTACCTCCTCCTGGAGGTTATCCCTCGTAATCGGGTCAAGCGCGCCGAACGGCTCATCCATTAGGATCAAGGATGGTTCAGCCGCCATTGCTCTGAGCACGCCGATCCTCTGCTGCTCGCCGCCCGAAAGCTCAGACGGGAATTTATAGGCATAAACAGACGGATCCATGCCCACGGTTTCCATCAGTTCATATGCCTTTTTCCGAGTTTTCTCCTTTGGCCACTTGAGAAGCTTCGGAACAATTTCAACATTTTCCAGTATCGTCATGTTGGGGAAAAGCCCGATACCTTGGA
>JBMNPV010000008.1:0-46701 GCA_050943775.1 Oscillospiraceae bacterium | reverse complement strand
CTCGAGCATGATCTTCTCGCGGCCTGTAAGACTGCCGTTGGCCGTCCATGAAAGCGCCGATACCCAGCCGAGCTTTTCTTCAAGCGCGGCAAGGGCGTCGCCCGTCTGCCGGATACCGTCCAATGCGTTCTGATTTTGCGTCATGCGCCCTGCGCGCGCAGCAAGCGCGTCCGCAAGCGCCTTGTTCTGTTCGCTCAGCTCTGCTCGTCTCTTCCGTTCTGCCTCCTCGTCGATTGCGGGCGCATCCGCAAGCTGCTGGCGGCAGGCCGCAGCGGTTCCGCGCAGGGCGGCAACTTCCTTCTGCATTTGCTCCAGCGCTGTGCGTGCATTTTCAAGCGCGCTTTGCAGTTTTGCCCTTTCCCGCTCCATCGCGGCAATCAGCGTTTCCGCTTCTGCGCGGGACGGGCAGGAGAGCGCGGCTGCAAGCTTTTCGACCTGCTCTGCCAGTGCGCCGCACTCTCCCTTGAATGCGGCGGCCTTTTTTTCGAGCGCAGCGCAGTCCGCTTCAAGCGCGGAAACGCTGCCTTCCCACACCGGGATCTCCTTTTCCAGAACCGTCCGGCGGGCGAGCTTTTGTTCCTCCTCTTTGAGCGCCTTGCGATGCAAAAACAGCTCTCTGTTCTCGTCGTCGAGTTCGGCCCGGAGTTTCTCATCAGCCTCACTCGGCATACAGCCGCCGAGCAGTTCCCGGCAAAGCTCCTGCGCCCCGTTTTGCAAGGCGGAAAGGCGGCCTGCAAGTTCTCCCGCGCGGGCGCTTGCGGCGCTCATTTCGTTTTGCGCGCGCTCCGTTTCCGCCCGCAATTCCTCCAGTGCAGCCTGCGTCGGCGCGTCGGCGGGGGGCTTTGCCGGATGCGGGTGCGTCGAGGACCCACAGACCGGGCAGGGCGCGCCCTCTGCCAGTGACAGCGCAAGGATGCCGGCCTGCGCGTCTAGGAAAGCGCGGTTTTGGCTTTCGTACGTTTCCCGCACCCCGGCGGCGATTTCCCGCGCTTTTTTATAGTCGCGCTGCGCATCTGCAAGCTTTGCCTCCAGATCTTTGCAGTCCTTGAGCGTATCCGAAAGCGCGTTCAGGCGGAGGAGTCGCTTTTCACCGGCTTCGATCTTTGCAGAGAGTTTTTCCCGGTTCGCCGGACTCTCCCGCAAACGGTCCCTCTCCAAGCGGAGTTCGTCGAGCGCGGCCCGTTCCTTTTCAAGCTGTGCGCGCTGTTTGTCGAGCGCGTCGGCTGTTTTTTCCTCTTCCGTCCGCTTTTTCCGGAGGGTCGCACACGCGCGCTCCAGCTCATCGTATCGCGGCAGCTCCGCTCTCGCGGCGGCAATGTCCGCGTCAAGCCGGTCGCACGCGGGCTGCTTTGCCGTTTCAGCCGCGAAGGTTTCCGAGCAGGCCCGTTCGGCCTCCAGCGCGGGCGCGAGCTTTTCATTTGCCGTTTTGAGCGCCGCACGGGCCTTTTGGAGCTCCTCCGCCCGACCTAGCCGCGCATTACTCTCCGCAAGCCGGACATCCAGCTCTTTCTGGGCCTCGGCCTGCTCTTTGAGCGCCGCCGCATCTTCGTTCAACAGTGCTTCGATCAGCGCGAGGGTATCGGCGGTCGGCAGCTCGCCCGCTCTCGCCTTTTCCAGTTCAATGGCGTGAACGTCGTCCTCGTCGCAGCGCACAAGCGCGATATACTGCCGCATGGCGGCGCGCCGGTCGCGGCACTGCGCATCGAGCGACGCCGCTTCTGCCTTGAGCGCATCCTGAAGCGACTGATAGCGCTGGGTCTGAAAAAGCTTTCGGAAGATGGCCTTACGCTCGTCGGTTGGGGCGAGCAGCAGTTTTTGGAAGTCCCCCTGCGCGAGCATCGCGATACGGGAAAACTGTTCGCGGTCCACCCCCATAAGTTCCGTCACGCGCCGCGTCACATCGCGCGTGCCGGTGACGACGCCGCCGTCCGGCAGATACAGCTCCGCCTCGGCCTTCTGAACGGTCATTCCGCCGCCGCGCTTCGCGGGCCGCTCGTATTCGGGGTTCCGGCGGACCGTATAGCGCTTTTTGTCATAGTCGAAGACCAGCTCTACTTCGGTGGGCGTCTGGGGCGCGGCATATTTTGAGCGGAGCATCGACACCTCCCGTGTGTCGCCGCTCGGCTCCCCATAGAGCACAAACGCTATCGCGTCAAAAATCGTCGTTTTTCCGGCGCCGGTGTCGCCGCAGATGAGGTAAAGACCGCGCTCGCCAAGCGCATCCATCTCAAGGACCGTCCGCTCCGCATAGGGTCCGAAGGCGGACATTGTGAGTTTTATCGGTCTCATGTGCCCGCCCCCCATATCTTCTCAATGAAGCGCGCAACAAGCGCGCTCTGCTCCGTCGTCATCGGCTGTCCGTTCTGTTTTTCATAAAATTCCGCAAAGAGTTCCAGCGGCGTCTTCTGTTCGGTATCCTCCGCCGGAAGGACCTCCCCGCCCGCGCGGGTGCGTGTGTTGTCATAGTCCAGTTTCATCAAGAGCGGATACACCGCGCGAAGCTTTCCGACTGCTTCCGGAATATCCTGCTCGTCCGTGAGCGTTACATGCAGGTAGGCATTTTGAAGCCCCGTCCCGTCGTAATAACTCTTTCGGGTGAGTTCTTCGTAGCTTCCCCGAATCTCGCGCAGGTCGTGTCGCGGACAGAGCGGCAGTTCGCGGACGGCAACGTTTCCCTTTTCGCCCAGCTCAACGACCGTGAGCGTTTTGTCGCGTCCCGCCTCCGAAAAGGAATACTTGAGCGGCGAGCCGCAGTAGCGCAGGCTCTCGCGGCCGACCCGCTGCGGCGTGTGAATGTGTCCGAGTGCAACGTAATCAAAGACGTCAAAAAGCACGGCATCGACATTGTCGCTGCCGCCGACAGAAATCTCCTCCGACGCACAGCGGCGGGACCCCGTCACGAACTGGTGCGCCACGAGAACATTGCGCGCGGCGGGGTCGACCGGCATGGCTTCGATCGCCGCACCCACCGCGTCCGTGTAACTTTCGATGATCCGTCCCTCAAAAAACGGACGCACCGCCGCGGGCTTCAAAAACGGCAGCAGCCAGATGTGCAGCTCGCCGTATTCGTCCGACAGCGTGAGCGGCTCGACCGCGCCGCGATAGACCGGCGCGATGTGGACGCCGCTTTTGTCCATCAGCCGGGAGCCGAAGGCAAGGCGCTCGGGCGAGTCGTGGTTGCCGCTGATCATAAAAACCGGCAGCTTCCGCGCCGCAAGCCGCGTGAGAAAATCGTCGCACAGGGCCACCGCCTCTGCGGACGGCACGCCCTTGTCATAGACATCGCCCGCAATGAGCACACCGTCCGGCTTCTCGTCATCGACGATCGCAAGAATGCGCTTTAATATGTATGTCTGTTCTTCGAGCATCGAAAACTCGTTGACCCGCTTGCCCAGATGCAGGTCTGAAAGGTGAATAAGCTTCATGTCTTCTCCTCGGTCCGCAAGCCGCCGTGTTTTACGATTTTCCGTGCAGGACCGGCGCGGCGGCTCTCATTCCGCGCTAGCGTGAATTTTTGAGATCGTGATTCCCACACCGTTTTTAACCGCATACTCCGTGGCGGCGTCCACGAGCTTTTTGCTGTAAGCGTTCAGCAGGTCTGCGGCAAGCGCGTCCTTTTTGTCCTGTGAGAGCCCGCCGACGATCTTCTTTGCCATCGCGGCGGGCATCCCGTTTGAAATGAGCATGGCGACCGGGTTTCCGGATGCCCGGAGCTTCTCCGCCATAAGCGGCAGATACTCCGTCATCAGGTCGTCGTAGTTCAGATCATCGATCTCCATTTCCAGCTTTATCACGAAAAAATCACCTCATAAACGTTTTTAACGATTATAAGGTTTCCGGTGGAAATTCGCAATCCTTTTCACTGACCTTTCCGCAGGCGCTGAGCTTTTCGGCAAATTGCGTAAGGTCGGTCCCGCCTACCATGTGCAGGCGGCAGAGTGTGTAGAGGTTGTCCCCCTCATGGACCCATCCCGGATTTGTCGTGAAGCTGATCTCATAGCCCGCCTCGCGCAGAAGCGAGAGGGTCGTCTTGTTATACCGCCCATAGGGAATACAAAACGCCGTGACCGGCACATCGAGCTGGTCCTCAAGCATTTTTTTGGACTGACAGATCTCCTTTGCCTGCTGTGCTGCGGTGAGGGTCGTGAGATCTCCGTGGCTGATCGTATGGCTGCCGATCGTGTTGCCCGCATTTACAAGCTCCTGGAGCTGCGGCCAATCAATGCTGTAATTGCCGACATGGCCGGCCACAATGAAAAAAGTTGCGCGAAAACCATATTTTTTTAAAATGGGCCACGCCGTTTTATAGTTGTCGCCAAAACCGTCGTCAAAGCTGATGAGCACCGGGTTTTCCGGCAGGGGCGTCCCTTCCGTCAGCGCGGCATGCAGCTCCGCCGGGCTGATGGAGTGATAGTTATGCTCGCGCAGATAACGCATCTCCCGCTCAAACTGTGCCGCCGGGACACAGAAGGACGAATCATATTTTGAACTGATGGAATGATACATCAGCACAGGCACTCCCTCGTTCGGAACTGCGGGCATTTCGGCCCAACAGTCTGCCGCCGACGCAAGGATCGCCAGCACCAGCAGCATCGAAATCATCTTTTTCATTTTTCGTCAGCTCCTGCTTCTGAATTTCTCGGACATGCTATAGTTTCTCCAGCACGGCGCAAATAAAACAGGCGCTTTCTGATTGGAAAATTATTCTTTTCCCAAAAATGCCGGACCGGTCGCCCGGTCCGGCATCAATCGTTTTTGCTTTTTTATGCGGCGTAGTGCGCGGAGGTGTCGATCGTTACGGTCGAGGACGCGCCGTCCCAGCCGACGCCGAAGTCGAGTGCCGCGCCAACGTCGCGGAGCTTCACATAGTTATAGCCGCCGATATTGTACGTTGTAAGCGTGAGGCTGCGGCCGTCGAGGGAGGTCTTCGGCACGCGCTTGAGCGCGCTCGACGCGCCGCTCGAGCTGATGAGTTCGCCGCCGACCGGGACATAGGCGGTCTGCGACTTGAGCATGACCGTAAGCGCCGCGCCTTCGCCTTCGGCCCAGACATTGAACTGCTTCCCGCTGCCATTCATCGCAAACGCGAGATCACGGAGCTTGAAATAGTTGTTGCCGTTGATATTGTAGGCTTCAAAGGGGATCTTTGAACCGTTGACGAGAACGGTCGAGTTCGTCGGAACGACCGGAACGGGGATATCGCTGCTCTCCTCGACCGTCGGGAGGAAAACCTTCACACGCGCCCAGAGCGTCGCGGCGATCGCGGCATAGCCGGCTTCGGTCGGGTGGATGTCGGTCGAGACAAGGTTTTCGCTCTGGCGTGCTGCCATGGTCTCGGAAATATCGACATAGGTGACCTGCGCGCCGGTAGCCGCAGTGCTCAAGGCAGCCTTTTCGATGTAGCCGTCAAAGCTCTGCATCGGCGCACGGAGGTCAACGCCCAGAAACTTCGACGCTGTGGGCAGCGGGTCGTAATAGCCCAGAACAAAAATCTGTGCTTTGGGGTTCGCGGTCAGGATATTGTGGAGGATGGTTTCAATGTTGGCCTGCACGATGGGGCCCTTCGTCGGAACGCTGTCCGCCACCTGCTGCAAAACCTCCTTGGCCTTTGCCGGGTCCATTCCTGCCGCGCCGCCGTTACTCTTGACATAGGCGCTGAAGGGTGCAAGTATGTCGTTGGCGCCGATCTGAAGCGTTATAAGCTCCGCGGACGCGACAAGCTTTGCCTTTTCAGAGTCTGCATTCCGCAAAACGGCGGTGTCGTTCACCAGCGTGCTCGTTGTCGCGCCGGAAACGCAGAAGTCTTTGTTGAAGCCGCCGCCGAGCTGCGCTGCCTTGAGCTCCGTTTCAAGCAGGTCGGTATACCCCACGTCGGAGGAGGCTTCGCCTGTACCGCCGCGAACGCCCGCCGCGACCGAGTCACCGAAAGCCACATAGTCTATCGTCTGCGCCTGCGCCTGTGCAGGCACGGTCATCGGGGCCAGAAGCGCAAAAGCAAGGACAAGCGCCGTTGAGAGCTTCATCAATCTGCTCATAAAGATCACTCCTTAATATGGTCTGTGTTTGATTTTACCTTACTGTATCCTTTTTTTCAAGTAGGCTTTTTATCTTGCGCATTTTTGTGTTTGCAGGTACAATAGGAAAAACGGCGCCGTGCGCCGCAGGCTTTTCAAAGAAAGGGGAACGCTCCATGATAAAACGGCTGAAAAACACCTTTGCCGCCGTCCTAGCGGCAGCACTGGCCACCAGTCTGCTCGCAGGCTGCGGCGATACAAAAACAGAAGCGTCGCCTTCACCCGCCGCTCCGCCCGCCGGGGCAGAGGAACCCGCTTCGCCCTCGGCCTCTGCTTCGCCGGAAGTACAGACAACAAAGGCCCAGATCGAAGCGAAGCTTGCGGAAGACCGCGCAAACCTGCTCGGCGTCACTTGGGCAGACGACGATTCGGCCGTCGCTTATCTGCGCAGCGGCGCCGACGGCGCGAACATCTGCGTCTGGCGCGTCGGTGAACTCAACGAAAAGACCGTCCGCAAGGTTTCCGGCGCATTCAACGGCCTGCGTTGGTCGCCGGACGGAGCCTATTTTTTGATTATAACCGGCCGTTCCGGCTCCACCACCACGACAAGCTCCATCATCAGTGCGGAAACGCTCAAGCAGCTCGGCGATGACGTCGAAAGCGCAAGTGTCTCTCCCCCGGTCTGGAGTCCGGACAGCAAGTATCTTGCCCTGTCGACCGAAATACAAACCGAAGACGGCAAAACCACCGTCAAGCTGGACATCTATGCGCTGGCCTCGAAACAAAGCGTCACCGTCGCAACGCAGGAAAACGCGCAGGGTCCCTTCATTGTGGAATACTGGAAAGACGAGACGATCGGCTATACGACGCTCACCGCCAGCGGCGAGCGCGCCGAGCAGACCGTCCAGATCGGCGAATAAAAAAGGAACGTCTCCGCGGCGCATGCCGCGGAGACGTTCCTTTCATTTCAGGACGCTGACGGCGTCCTTTATTGTTTTTTCAAGGGCCTCTCTGCCGTAGGCGTCGACCTGATCGCGGTCCTTTTCCCCGTGGGTCAGACAGCCGGCGCCCGCAATACAGCCGCCGTGGCAGGCCATTCCCTCGATGAAGTTGCCGTCGAGCTTTCCGGCGCGGAGCTTCAAAAGCGCCGTACGGCATTCCTCGAGGCCGTCGCACACGACGGGCTTATAATCAAAATCCTCGATGCCGTTTTCTTTCAAACCCTGCCGCACCGCGTCCGCAAGCCCGCCGCTGCGGGCGAAGATGCGTCCGTAATAAGAGGCATTGTCCAAAACGTCCTCCGGCAGTGTCTCCACCGCGAGCTCTTTTCCGTCAAACAGGGCCTGCAGTTCCTCAAAGGTGAGCACGCTGTCGACCCACGGGGCGACGCTTTCCTTGCGGACCTCGGCCTTTTTTGCGGTGCAGGGGCCGATAAAGACCACTTTCGCGTCCGGTTCACGCTGCTTAATGTAACGTCCCAGCGCCGCCATCGGCGAGAGAAGCGGCGAAATGTGCTGCGCCTGACCGGGAAATTCGTTTTCCACATATTTCACAAAGGCCGGGCAGCAGGAGCTTGTAAGAAGTCCCGTTTCCGCAAGCTCTTTTGATTCCTGCTCCGCCACCATATCCGCACCCAGCGCGACTTCAACGACCGAGAAAAAGCCGAGCTTTTTGATGCCGGAAACGACCTGTCCCAGCTTTGCATAGGAAAACTGACTTGAAATAGACGGCGCAACAATTGCGTAAACGCGGTATTTCGTGTTGCCCTCGCTCTTTTTGATCATGTCAATAACGTCGAGTATATAAGATTTGTCCATGATCGCGCCGAATGGGCACTGGTAAACGCACGCGCCGCACTGCACGCAGGCTTTGTTCTCGATCTGCGCGACCTTGTCTTCGCCGATGGAGATGGCCTTGACCTTGCAGGCGTTGATGCACGGACGCTTTTTGCTGACGATGGCGGTGTAGGGGCAGACCTTCGCGCAGC
This sequence comes from Oscillospiraceae bacterium, assembly GCA_050943775.1. GTDB lineage: Bacteria > Bacillota > Clostridia > Oscillospirales > Oscillospiraceae > UBA2658. The sequence continues at coordinate 38,700 of JBMNPV010000008.1, read as the reverse complement.
GGCCGCACTCGACGCAGCTTTGCTTGTCGATGACCGCCTTCTGATCGTGCGTGAAGTGGATGGCCCCGCGCGGGCAGGCCTCCTCGCAGCGGTGCGCGATACAGCCCCTGCAGGATTCCGTGACGGAAAAGCCAGCCGCGGGGCACTCGTCGCAGGCAATGTCGATGACCTCAATCACATTCGGGTTCGAGCGGTCGCCGCCCATCGCGAGCTTGACGCGCTCGGCCAAGATTGCGCGCTCTTTATAGACGCAGCAGCGCATGGTCGGCTCCTTGCCCGGGACGATGGTCTTGGGGATGTCCGTGACATGCTCCAAAAGCGCGTCCTGATAGGCGAGGGACGCGACCTCCTTGAGAACCTGATATTTGAGGTGCTGCACCTTTGTGTCAAATTTTCGCATAGAGTGCCTCCGGTTTCTGGCAAGCCGCCCGAAACGGGCAGCTTAAAAATAACTGACCTTGATTTTTTTGCCCATCTGTCTCAGACAGGCGGCAAGTTCGTCGACGAGCTTCATTTTGATGCTGAAGCTGATCGGCAGATTGGGGTCCTGATGCGCGGGGTTGATGGCCATGCCGACAAAAAAGTTGATATCGGTGGCCTCCTCAAAAAGCAGCCGCGCGATGCGCGATGCACCGTCCTTGCCGGTGCTCCATTTTTTATACAGGCTGTTTTCACCGATGTAGTCCTGCGCATAGACCAAAACGCGGTTGATCGTGATGACGCCTTCGGTCGTGAGGTCGACGCCCTCGATCGACGCCGTGGGCGGAATTTCATCGTCAAAATAGCTTAGCTCAACATTCAGAGGCTTTCCGAGAAAATCCGCCGCGATGGTCGAGGTCGTGCCGCCGCAGACGATGTGCTTTCCTTCCTTTGAGAAGAACAGCGCCATCATCTTGTTGCAGTCCGCCCGGTTTGAGGGCGGACCGATCAGCAGATTCATCGGTTCGCGCCGGCGGATGCGGACCGTGCAGACCGTTGTGTCGTCTCCCGGTTCACCGCCGTAAAGGCTGTAGCACTCATCGAGCAGCATCGTTGTGAGCGTCTTTGCCGTAAAGCCCACATCGGAATAGGGCTTTATATACTCAATGATATTTTCGCGTTTCCAGCCGAAATTCATCGTGACGCCGAGTCCCGCGTGCGGCGCGCCGTCCGACATTGCAATGAGGACGTCGCCTTCCTCGATGCGGAGCTTCGTGCGTAGGATCTTCTTGCCCGCGATATTGAGCGTTTCGGTCGGATAGACAACATTTTCGCCGCCGCGGAGCAAAATGACCTCCGGATTGTCATATTGGATCAGCTCGGCCTCCGTACCGTCCATGATGTGGAGGATCGTGAAGGTCGAGTAGGCGACCTTTCGTTCCTGACAGACCGGAAGTGTCTGCGCGATCGTCGAAACGCAGTCCTCGATGCTCATATCTGCGGCCATCATCGTCGAGATGATCTTCGCCGTCAGCGTTGAGAGAATGCTCGCCTTGACGCCGCTGCCGAGCCCATCCGCCAGCACGACGACCGTTGAGCTCTCGCCCTGCTCGACCGTGTCCACATGGTCGCCGCAGAGCTCCTCGCCGTATTTGTTGAGGCTGCCGTAGCCGATGTCGGTACAGAGATCATTCATCTTCCAGCGACTCCTTCAGCTTCGTGAGCGCCACCTTCGTTTCCGCCGTCGTCTCGCCGAGCAGGGACGCGATCTCCTGCACGACGCGCATCTGTTTGTCAATGACCTTGTCGGCGATCTCGATGGTTTTGGCGCTGATCTCCTCTTTTCTCTGCCGCGCGGTCTCCTCGTCGGTGACGTCGCGCAGGATGCACAAGATCAGACGGTATGTGCTGTCAAATACGACCGTCTGTTCCACATATTTGCCGTATTCCGCAAGATAGGTCTTCGCCCCGCGGATACCGCCGCTGCTGCGTACGTCGATGAAGATGGCGGGGTCAAGCACACGCACCACCGCATCACCGACGATGTCGGCCGCGGAGGAAAGATTTAGAAGCCGCAGGGCGGCGGGGTTCGCCTGCTGCACGCGCAGCTCGTCGTCCAGAACGAGGATGCCGTTCGGGCTGTTTTTGAGAATATTGCTCGAAAAGGTCTCCGCCTTGTCGCGCAGAAACGGCAGGCACATGGTCAGATCGGCCTTTCCCTGATAGATCGCGACCGCCTTTTCGCGGCAGGTATCATAGCCGCAGGAGCCGCAGTTGAGCTCATATTCGGGCGTCTTTTTCCCCATCTTCAAAAGAATTTCACGCAGCTCCAACTCGCTCGGCAGCTTTTCCGCGCGCGGCAGCGCGGAGAAGTCGCGCGTGAGCGCGTCCGCCGGGGGCGTTTCGACCGGAAAGTCCTCGCTACCCGCATAGTTCGTCACGGCGATGGCCGAGCGCAGCGGCGCGCGGCGGGGGCGGATGCTCGCCGGTCCGCCGACGCAGCTCCCCGTGCAGGCAGACATCTCGACAAAGCATCTGCCAAGCCTGCCGTCCAGAATGTCCCGCAGGGCCGCCTTGCAGTTTTCCGTACCGTCCACGCTGAGATAGCGGTAAGTCTCCGAGTCGCAGTCCATGGATTTCAAAATGCCGCCCGCCGTCGGGAAAATGCGGGTGCGGCCCGGCGCCGCTTCGTCCGGCTCCTGCTCCGGCGTGACGCCCGCCGCCGCAAACCATGCGGCAAGCTCATCGAAGGTGAGCGCACAGTCTACACCGGAGCCTTCCTCCTCCGCCTCAAATTTTTTGGAGATGCAGGGGCCGATGAAAATGACTTTTGCTTCGGGGCAGCGGCGCTTTATGTCGCGGCTGTGCGCTTCGAGCGGCGAAACGACCGGTGCGAGATACGGCAGCGCCGCCGGGAAGTGCCGGCGAATGAGAAGGTTCACGCTCGGGCAGCAGCTCGAGATCAAAACCTCGTGCTCCCCCGCGCGGATGAGCTCCTCATACTGTTTTTTGACAAGCGTCGCGCCGAGAGCCGTTTCTTCCGCGGCGTCAAAGCCGAGCGCCTGCAGGGCCGTCTCCATCCCCCGGATGCCGATGCCGGGAAACGCCGCCGCAAAGGACGGCGCCACGCTCGCATAGACCGGGCCATCTCCCGCGAGGATACTTTTCGCTCGGTCCGTATCGTCCCGGATGATTTTCGCATCCTGCGGGCAGACGATGAAGCACTCACCGCAGAGAATACAGGCGTCCGAGATGATCTGCGCCTGGTTTTCCGAAAAGCTGATGGACTTCACCGGGCAGTGGCGGATGCACTTATAGCAGTTTTTGCAGTTGGCTTCCTTCAGGCGGATATACTCCGACATAACGCTGTCTCCTTTATTTCACACGCGGCAGAACTTCTTTTTCAAAAAAAGCCCCGGCATCTGCGGGCGCGAGGTTGTAGATCGTGTCGTCGATCTTAACGCTCACATCGTCCTGACACTCGCCGAGACAAAAGGTGCCGACAAGCTCAATTTTGTCCTCAAGATGGTTTTCTTCGATCCGTTTTTGAAAGTCCTCGACGATCTGGCGGGAGCCTTTCAGATGGCACGACGAGCCGATGCAGACAGTCAGTTTCATGTTGCCTTCTCCTTTTCGTTATCGCTCGAAAGCGTATCCTCCGCCGCAAGGTGCTGCGAGAGCACCGCGAGAGAGGCCGCCATGTTTTCGTTCTTGAGTAAGACTCCGGCCGGTACGCTCAGGTGCGCCGGGGCAAAATTCCAGATGGCGCGGATCCCGCTCCGGCAGAGCATATCGCACACCCCCTGCGCGGCAGCGGCCGGAACGGTCACGATGCCGATCTCGATCTTCATGCGTTCACAGAGGTCGGGCAGCTTTTCAAGCGGAAAAACATACTTGCCGCTCTCATCCCGCCCGCAGACGGCCGGGTCCGCGTCGAACGCGGCGACGATGTTGAGGCCGTATTCCGAAAAGCCGTCGTAACTCAAAAGTGCGCGTCCCAGACGACCTGCGCCGACAAGGACCGCGTCATTGACGTTGTCATAGCCCAGAAAGCAGGCGATGTCGTGCCGCAGCTCGCTGACGACATAGCCCAGCTTCGGCCGCCCGCCGTCGGATACGGCGGCGAGGTCCTTGCGGACCTGGATTTCCCCGAAGCCGAGCGCCGCGCCAAGCGCGCGGGCCGAGATGTTCGCCGTGTCCGGCAGCGTCTTGAGATATTGCAGATACAGCGGCAGGCGCTGCAATGCCTGCGCGGAAATTGCCTTCGGCATGAACTCCCTCCTAAAGCAAAACGCAATCGATAATCCGTTATCGATTCTATAATATCGATATACCATTATCGCTTGCGTTTGTCAATGCCCTATGTGATTTTTTTATCGAATTCCAGACATATCCGCAAAATGGCGTCCGAATTCTACCACCGCGTCCGCCGCAGTCCACTGCAAGCGGAAAGGCCTTGCCGCCATGCGGCAGGGCCTTTCCGTTAGTGCCTGTTTGCGCCTGTCGGCGATTTTTAGTCTTTTTTGCTCTCCAGCATCTCGCGGAAAGCCTCAACGCGGATGGAGAACTGGCCCTGCGCAGTCATTTTCTCGTCGCGGTCGAGCTGGAGGCAGGGGATGTCGTGCTGGTTGAACAGCTCCTGCAAAACGGCGGACTCGGCCTCCCACTTCCGGCAGTATTTGAGGCGCTCGACGATGATGCCGTCGACCTTGTATTCTTTTGCGGCGTTGAGGATGTATTCGTGAATGGTGTCGCTGCCGTCATGGAAGCGCGGGCAGGAGCTGCGGTTGAGATAGTGGCGGCCGAGCGCGTCGAAAACGTCCTCATCGTCCCCGCAGACGAGCGGGTCGCGCAAAAAGCGCGTGCCGAAGCTGTTGAGGTCGGCAACGACCAACAGGCCCTCGTTTTCGATCGCCTGTACGTATTCGGGGTCGTCGAGCGCACTGCCGACGAGCATCACGCGCAGGGGGTGGTCCAGTGTCTCTGTGCGGGCCTTTACGTCGGCAAGGAAGCCCTTCATGTATTCGATATACTCCTCAATGGGCATCTGTGTGGCCATCAAAGTCGCGCGGAGCGCTTCCGCGCCGCAGAGGACGGGGCTGTCCGCCTTGCGCAGCTCATAGACCTCCTGCACCAGCTCGCGGGCGCTGTTGTAGGTGCGGATGCTCGCCCGGACCATGTCGTCCGTGATTTGTTTGCCGGTGTATTCCTGCAGGGCATCGCGCAAATCCTCCATCTGACCGCCGAAGAAACGTTCGGAAGAGGCGTTGAGCATCGTCGGTGCGGCGAATTCAAAGAAAAACTGCTTGAGTCCGCGCTCACGCGAAATGGCGTCCCAACTCGTGTAGATGCCGGGAGCGGTATTGCAGCCGTTGGAAGTCACAAGGCCGTCGAGATGATAGACGCCGTCGATCAGATTTTGCAGAATACCTTTTGTAAAGCCGCAGGTATCGTTTCCGAGATAAGCGTCGCTGTCCGCGCAGAGGCCGCAGCCGGTCGCGCGCATGCGCACAGGCAATGCGCCTGCCGCGTGGATCAGCTCAAACGGGGCGTGGCAGCAGACCGTGCCGAGGGCGAGCTTTCCCTGTGCGCGCCATGCGTCGATGCGTTCGGTGGAAACGTCGCATTTATAAGAGACATTCTTGTCCATAGCTATTCCTCTTTTTCCCGATTTGGTTTATAATAAGTCCAAATCAAATTTTGGTTTCAGTTTATCAGTTTGCCGCCTTTGGGTCAAGGGCGCGCTTTCTGATAATCGGCAATTCTGAACGATCGGAGAACATCGTCTATGAAATCACAGCGCTGCTACCCCGCGCTTTGCGTCACACGTAAGGCACAGACCGCGCTTGAAGCCGGTCACCCCTGGGTGTATGACGCGGAGATCGAAACCGCAGTGGACGGGCTTGAAAACGGTTCGCTCGTCGATGTCGTCAGCGAAAAGGGCGCATACCTCGGCACGGGGTTTTTGAGCCAACAGTCAAAGATCCGCGTGCGCATCCTCTCCCGCAACGCCAACGACAGCTTCGACGACCGCTGGCTAGAGCGCCGCGTGCGCTACGCGTGGGACTACCGAAAGACGGTCCTCGGGCCCGAGGACCGCTTGGCCTGCCGCGTCATCTTCGGCGAAGCGGACGGTTTTCCGGGTCTGACGGTCGACCGTTACGGGGAACTTCTCGTCACGCAGACGCTCTCGATCGGCATGGAAAAAATCAAGGACCGGCTTTTTCCGATCCTCTACAAGGTTCTGACCGATGACGGGCAGGCGATCTCCGGCATCTATGAGCGAAACGACGTCGCCATCCGCGAGCTGGAGGGGCTCTCGCAGGGCAAGGGCTGGTTCCCGCTCGAAGGACTGCCACTCCCGTCAAGCTGCATCACGCGCATCGTCGAAAACGGAATTACCTATGAGGTCGATGTGGAAAACGGCCAGAAGACCGGCTTTTTCCTCGACCAGAAATACAACCGACGCGCCGTTGCGGCGCTCTCTGCGGGCAAGACCGTGCTCGACTGCTTCACGCACACCGGCTCTTTCGCGCTCAATGCCGCGAAGGGCGGCGCCAAGCGCGTCACGGCGGTGGACGTTTCCGAGTCCGCCGTTGAAATGGCGCGCAGAAACGCCGAGCGCAACGGGCTTACTGACCGCATGGATTTTCAGGTCGCGAACGTTCTCGACCTTCTGCCGCAGATGCTGCAAAATGGCGGCTCCCCCTATGACTTCATCATTCTCGACCCGCCCGCGTTCACAAAGTCGCGCCGTACTGTGGAGGGCGCGCAGAGGGGCTATAAGGAGATCAACTGCACCGCGATGCGCCTCCTGCCGCGCGGCGGCTATCTTGCGACCTGCTCCTGTTCGCACTTTATGACGGACGCGCTTTTCCGCAAAATGCTTATCTCGGCCGCGCGGGACGCGGGTGTTTCCCTGCGCCAGATCGAGGCGCGGCAACAGGCGCCGGACCACCCGATCTTGTGGAATGTTCCGGAAACGGATTACCTGAAATTCTATCTGTTTCAAGTCGTCTAGCCCGCAAGCGCACAAAGCTCCCCGGCGATATGTCGGGGAGCTTTGTTTTTTACAGCAGCACACGTCCGATAAAGGGCTTTTCGATCGTGACGTCCCGCAAAAATTTCGCCATTGCAAAGGGGCGGCGGCCCCGGCGCGTTTCCAGCTTGCCAAAGCACTGCGGCTGGAAAAAAGTCGCCCGCTCAAATGAGAATCTCTCACACAGGGCCGCGCACAGCGGACCGAGTTCCCTCGCCTCCGCATTCGTCTCGTAAATGACAAGCTCCTTCCCGCGGTGTGATAAAAGCACATAGCAGGGCGCGCCGCCCGCCGTAAAGACGAACGCGTCCCCGCCCTCGGCGCGGAGAATGTCGATATAAAACGCATTTTGCTCCATGGAAAGCGAAACGCAGCCATCTCCGCAGAAGGGGCCGTGGCGGTATTGTCGCCAGATCATGTCTGTGCTGGCCTGCACAAGCTTTGCGGGTTCGCAGCCTGCGCCAAGCGCGCTCATCTCACCGCGTGTCTTTTCGATGCGCACACGGTCAAAATATTCCTCAAAGCCGAAGCTCCGATAGAAACCGAACAGGGAATCCTTTGCGGGCACCAGTATCGACAGGGCGTAACCCCGTGCGGCACAGAGATCAAAAGACGCCTCGATCAGCCGGGACATGATCTTTCGCCCGCGCCACGCGGGTTCCGTCGCCAGCGCATAGAGGTAGGCGGCGCGAAGATTTTCTTCTCCGTTCGGGATGATATACGGAAGGATATAGAGTACCGAGACAACATGTCCGTTTTCCAGCCAGACAAGCGTATTATCCGGCACAAAAACACGCGCAAAAAACTGGTCGAGATACGCTTCCCCGTCCCCAAACGCGCCCTGCCAGAGCGCCCGCAACTCGGGTACCTGTTCGCGCGTTGCCCTTTCGATCATACTGGGCCACCCGCTTTCTCGATCAGACGCCCTTTCTCGGCAAGGAAAGCAGGACGGTAAGACTCCTTTGACTTCCGAAGGCCCTCAATCCCCATGTCCTCCTCACGGTTGACATAGCGTGCGTCACCGGCCTCATGGCGGACAAACTGCTGGCAGATCATCGGATAGGCGCCGGGAACGTCCGAAAAGGCCTTTTCAAAATGCTCGATGAGCATATCCCCGCAGCGCTCACCGAGCGCGAGCGCGACGATGCGGCCCTGTGCGCGCAGAAAACCGCCGCGCAGGCCGAGTGCCGCGCGGTTTTCCAGCGCTCGGATCAAAACACACATCTCCACACTTTTCGCGTGATCGGTGCAGCAGCCGTTTTCCTCGCACCATGCCCTGCCCATGGCGATGCACTCGTCCGTGCTCGCGTCCGTTATGGGTTCATAGCTCCAGTCGGGATAGGTGCGCATAAATTCGTTTACATGATTTTTCTTGCTGTGGTAGCGCTTTCCCGAAAAGTTCGCAAGCGCCTCTGCGGTATAAAGATAATCCGCGTTGTCGCGGCTGTATTCGACGGTATATTTGCCGGGAAAAGCGGCCTCGATGCGCTCGAACATCTCCGGCTCCACAAGGTCCATGCGCAGTGTTTCGCCGGTTTCGGCGCAGTAGCGCCGGAGCCAGTTGAAGGCGGCTTTGATGTCCCGCGTACCCATCGGAAATGTAAAATATGTCACCCCGTTGCGACGAAAGCGCAGAAACAGGGTATCCTCCGCAACGGCGTAGCTTGTCTCATAAGCGGCACTCCAAAGCACAAGATTTCCGGCGCTGTAATCACAGGCGTAGAAGTGCTCCCGGTCGAGATAAGACTTCAGCAGGTCACGGTCAGACGTCGTTATCTTTTTAAAAATGTCCAACTTGTCACATCCTCATACGGACGGCCGTGCCGTCCGTTGTCCGCTCGCTTTCGCTTGCCGCGGGATGCGGACATGGCTCCGCGGTAACACAATAATATTGTATTTTGTCCGTTTTTGCAAGAAAAACCGCGGGATTGCACGAATATGCATAAAAATACAGCGCTTGCCACTCTGGCGAAGCCATTCGTAGGAGCGTTTTAAAAACGAAAAAGGCGGAACGGATCTCAGCCCGTACCGCCTTCCCTGCCGCGTCCGCAGACGTTGGATTTTGCTTCACTTGCGAAGCTCAGCGCACTGTCGAGCAACATCGAAAACTCCAGTGCACTGCGGAAACTCTCTTCCTGTCTGGACTCTACCCATGTCAGCAGGCCTTGCCAGCTCATGTTCTGGCGAAACAGGACCCGTAGCTGGAATGTTGCAAGCGCCCCGCGTGTCGGGTCAACGGGTTCCTGCTGGACGCTTTTCTCTTCGCTATCCGGCCGGGTGAAGCTTTTGCAGCGCTCCTCAGGAAACCGCCTGAGTTCGCTGACTGCCTTGTCGATCAATAAAAGCAGCTGCATGAGCCCGGTAAACTTTGTCTCGCTGCCTGTCTGCTCATTCCAGACGCGGCCTGCCATGATCTTGTCCGCATAGGCGTCAACGCTGATGAGAAACTGCTGCTCGCCTGTCTGTATCTTTGCGCGCATATCTGTTATACCGCCCTTTCGGAATTTGTTTTTTCGTTCCCGGGTCTATGAATGTATAGTACCACACGAAGGTTACACGGCGGTTACATTTCGCCGGTTTTCTTTCCGGAAAAGTAGCACTCAACCATTTTGTTGCCTTTCGACGCAATAAAAACGCTTGCCCCCGCGTTAATGTAATTTTCCAGCTCTCTTTATGCCTGTACGCCGCGTTTTGCGGCGTTTTTTATCGCCGGAGAGCAAAGCGCCGAAGAAAACTTTCCACGAATTTTGAATTTAGCAGATGGACTATTTGCGTGAAATATGGTAATATAAATTAGAATCTTGTCGTTAGGAATCCTCTCATCAACGGAATCTGTTACTTCGGCGGTGTAATTATGGATCATATGAATGATACATTATATATAACGTTGCTCGGCGGATGCAGTCTTTCTTACAGGGACTGTACCCTCGACAGTAAAACGATACGATCTAAACGCATCTGGACTCTGATCGAGTACCTCATCACCTATCGTACGCGCAAGGTCACCCAGGATGAACTGATCGATCTCCTGTATCCGGACGACCGCAGCGATACGCCACTCAATGCGCTCAAGACGCTGGTCCACCGCGCCCGCAATCTGCTCAACGAATTACACTTCGTTGGAGGAAAGGACATCATCCGTCAGGTTCCCGGCGGCTACGCATGGAACACCGAGCTTCCCACCAGGGTGGATGTGGATGATTTTGAGGAGCTCATCAGCGAGTCCAATGCCGTTGCGGACGATAAAGAGATGCAGCTCGCCCGTCGTTTGGAGGCGATCAGACTCTATCGCGGCGGTTATCTGCCGGAGGCCTCCGCAGAAGCCTGGGTCGTACCGATCACAGCATACTATCGTTTTCTCTATGTCAGCACTGTTAATTCCGTTCTGGAAGAACTCGCGGGGGCGAGTCGTTTTCAGGAGCTCATCAACGTAGCCCAGCGGGCCATCTCTATCGACCCTTACGAGGAGCGGCTCTACTACTACCTCATCCTCGCGTTGGGGAGCACTGACCAGGTCGTCGCCGCGAAGGCGCAGTACGAGTACCTCACGGATATGCTGCACCGCGAGTTCGGTGTGACTCCCTCAAAGGAATTACAGGCTCTCTATAAAAAAATCACAAAGACCGGAAACGGGATTGAGACAGATCTCGGTATCATCAAATCACAAATGCGGGAAGTCAACAGAAGGCAAGGCGCTTTTTTCTGTGACTATGACTTATTCAAGGAGGTCTACCGGCTCGAGGTCCGCTCAGCGGCCCGGTTGGGCAAGCCCATCCATCTGTGTCTCATCAGCGTTTCGGACCGTCGCGGCGAAACGCTCTCCCGGCGCACGCTCGAAAACGTCATGCGCAAGCTTGCCGACAGCATCCAGCGCTCGCTTCGAAGCGGCGATATCTTCTCACGCTACTCTTCCGCGCAGTATGTGATCCTGCTGCCGCAGGCGAGCTACGAGAACAGCCGGATGGTCATGGAACGCATCATCCGCAACTACAAGCTCGACCATTCGCATTCTCCCGCAAAACTCGACTATACCATTCAGGAAATTGATAAAGACAGCTAAGCTACGCGTGCTTGTCCGGCAGTGCTTCATAAGCCGCCGATAAGCCGCAAAGTCCCGGGGCCGCACGGTCCCGGGACTTTCTTTATTCAGCTGGCGCTTCCGGCGCTTTTTTGAAAGAGATGAACTTGCTGAGTAGGTAGTTCAAAATAACGACGATGACGGAAACAAGGATCTTTGCGGGAAAATACTCGATTTTTAAGAGCGTCATGTTCAGGCCCCAGCGCACGAGAAGCGGCATGAGAATGAGTTCGAGCAGTCCGGTAAAGACGCGGCCGCCATAGAAGGTCAGCGCTTCTTTCCATACGGTGTCGTGCGCCCAGCTCTTGCTCTCAAAGACCCAGAGCTTGTTCGTGACAAAGGCAAACGTCACCGAAACGATCCATGAAATGATGTTCGCAACGTCAATGTTGACCGTTTCCGCCGAAAGCTTCCCGAGCGGTAAAAAGCCGCCGGAACCGAGAATGAGCCGAATGGCGATGCCATAGACGAACCAGCTCACCAGCGTTGTCGCGACGCCGAAGATGAGATACATAATGATTTCATGGTATTTATCCAAAAGTTCGCGGAATTTGGAAGGCTTTTCTTCCAAAGAAACCGCCCCCTGACTTTTTTAATCTAACCGCGTTATTGTACCACAATCCCAGACAAAGTCAAGGACACGCCCCCACACCGCGGTTAATTTTGGCTGCTTACTTGACCCGGCGGACAGCGTTTGATATTATTTCAATAGTTTTGCGCGCACATCGGCGCCACTCAGACATAAAAAATGAATAAGAAGAAGGCTTCCAAATGAAACTTAACGCCAAGCGTACCGTTCTCATCGGCTTCGCGTTCCTCTCCATCTGCTCCTTCTGGCAGCTCTACAACAGCGTCATCCCTCTCATTCTGACCAATACCTTCAAAATGGACGAGACCTTCTCCGGTCTCATCATGGCGGCAGACAATGTGCTTGCTCTGTTTTTGCTGCCGCTGTTCGGGATGCTGTCCGACCGCTGCAAGAGTCCGTATGGCCGGCGTATGCCCTTCATCCTCTTCGGAACGCTCGCCGCTGTCGTTCTGATGCTCTTTCTGCCGCTGCTCGACAACAGTTACTTCGCGGCGCCCGCCCTGTGGAAAGAGGTCGCGTTCATCGTCGTGCTGCTGTGCCTGCTCGTTGCGATGGGCACCTACCGCAGCCCGGCCGTTGCGCTCATGCCGGACCTTACGCCAAAGCCCCTGCGGTCAAAGGCGAACGCGGTCATCAACCTCATGGGCGCGGTCGGCGGCGTTCTCTATCTTCTCATCGCCGCGCTGCTCTACAGTTCAAGGCGCACCGCGGGGCTTGAACATGTCAATTATCTGACGCTTTTTGCCGTTGTCGCGGCCATCATGGTCCTCTCGGTCCTTGTCGTCTTCCGCACGATCCGCGAGCGCGAGCTTGAGCAAGAAATGCAGGAATATGAGGCGGCGCACCCGGAGGAGAACCTCGCGGAGACCGACGCGAGCGGCAAAGAGGTCCTGCCCGTGGAAGTCAAACGGAGTCTCGGCTTTCTGCTCGCCTCGATCGCTTTCTGGTTCATCGGCTACAACGCGATCGAGACCTGGTTCACGACCTATGCAAATCACGTATGGGGCATGTCGCTCGGCTCGGCATCCCTGTGTATGACGATCGCGACGGTCGGCGCGATCATCTCCTACATTCCGGTCGGCGCGGTCGCCTCGAAAGTCGGGCGCAAAAAGACGATCTTATTCGGCATTCTCCTGCTGACGGCAAGTTTCCTCGCATCCTTTGTTCTCACACTCACAAGCGACGCGTTCACTTCGGTGCTCTATGCCGTCTTTGGCTGCATGGGTATTGCATGGGCGTCTATCAATGTCAATTCTCTGCCGATGGTCGTCGAAATGTGTAAAGGCTCCGATGTGGGCAAGTTCACAGGCTACTACTATACGTTTTCTATGGCGGCGCAGACGGTCTCGCCCATCGCCGCGGGCTGGCTGCTGAAACATGTCGGCTACGACTCTCTGTTCGTCTATTCCGCGGTCTTCACGGGTCTGAGCTTTGTCACCATGCAGTTTGTCAAGCACGGAGACAGCAGGATCATCGCCCAGACGGGTCTCGAGGCTTTTAACGTGGACTGACCGCGCAAACTTTGAAAGAAGGCAAGTCTCGAAATGGAAATCTTTGTAATCTCGCTCCTCCTTTTCGTGTCGCTGTTCGCGCTGCTGTGCTTCTTCCTTGCGCCGCGGCGTGGACATCGGGACTGGACATTTCTCCGGCAGTTCCGCTACGCGCACCGCGGCCTGCACCGTCAGCCGCTCTCGGCGGCGGATTATCCGGCGGACCCTGCCGTTCCGGATGTCCCGCCCCGCTGGGAAACAGATGTTCAGGCTGCCGCAGAACCCGTGCTGCCGGAAAATTCGCTGGCGGCTTTCCGCCGCGCGGCATCCGCCGGCTTCGGTGCGGAGCTGGACGTTCATCTCACGAAGGACGCCCGCCTTGCCGTCGTCCACGACAGCGAGCTTGCCCGTGTAACAGGCCGGGCCGGAACCGTTGAGGATCTGACAAGTGAGGAGCTTGATACATACCGCCTGCTCGGAACGGACGAGCACATTCCCTATCTCGAGGAGGTCCTGCCGATCTTTGAGGCATCCGGCACGCCCCTCGTCGTGGAACTCAAAACGTACGGCGCAAACTACCCTGAGCTGACGGGTACAGTCGTTGCCTGTCTCGATCGTTTTCAGACACACTACTGCATCGAGAGCTTCGACCCGCGCGTCCTGCTCTGGCTGCGGCAAAAGCGGCCGGAGATCGTCCGGGGACAGCTCGCGACGAATTTCATCAAGGAACCGAACGGGCTCAAGCCCCTGCAGCGTATCGTACTCACAAATCTCCTTTTGAATTTCAAAACAAGGCCGGACTTTATCGCCTACGAATTCGGTGAACGCAGGCGTCCTGCCGTGCGGCTGTGCTGCGGCCTTCTTGGCGGGCAGGAAGTCAACTGGACCATCCGCAGTCCGGCCGATCTCACACAGGCCGAACACGAGGGGCATCTCGCCATCTTCGAGCGCTTCGTCCCCGACGCCACGCGCGGTGCGGGTGCGACGCCGTCCGTAGCCGTCGCAGTGAAGTAGACAGAAAAGCTAAAATCGCCGTCCGAATATCTCGGACGGCGATTTTTCGCATTGGCTTTATTCATTGAAGTGTTTGATCGCGGCACGCTCAGTCTCCAGTGCGGCGCGGTAGCGGCGGAGAAAGGTTTCAAATCCGGCGACGTCCTGTGCGTCCGGGTGAACCATCTTTCCCTTTGTCCCGGCAAAAACACGGCTGTCGAGGAAGTCCTCCAGCGCTTCGCCCGGCGCTTTCCGGACGGTATAAGCCGCAAGCAGGGCCATGCCCCACGGACCGCCCTCCCCGGCAGTTTCCAGAACGGAAACGGGGGTCTGCAGGGCCGCCGCCAGCAGTCTCTGGCCAACACCCGGCGTCTTGAAAAAGCCGCCGTGACCCGCAAGGCGGTCGATCTCGGCGCGCTCCTTTTGCAGGAGGATGTCCATGCCGATGCGCAGGGTCGCCATGGCGGAGAAGATCTGCGCGCGGGCAAAATTTTCAAACGTGAAGCGGCTGGAAGGCAGACGCACAAAAAGGGGCCGCCCCTCGTCCACGCCCGTGATCGGCTCGCCGGAGAAATAGTTATAGCTGAGAAGTCCGCCGCAGTCGGCGTCTCCCTTTAGCGCGGAGTTAAAAATCGTCTCAAGCGCCTGCGGAAACGTGCAGGTCTCGCCGCGCGCGGCGGAAAAGCCCATGAGCAGCTCCGCCCAGGCGTTGATGTCTGAGGTGCAGTTGTTGCAGTGGACCATTGCGACCGGGCTGCCGGACGGCGTTGTCACCATGTCGATCTCCGGATAGACGTCTGAAAGCCGCTTTTCCAAAACGACCATTGCGAAAACGGAGGTCCCGGCGGAGACATTGCCCGTCCGCACGCGGACGCTGTTCGTCGCCGCCATGCCCGTGCCCGCGTCGCCCTCCGGGGGACAGAGGAGAATACCGGGCTTTAATTTTCCGCTGGGGTCCAAACGCTTTGCGCCTGCGGGCGTGAGCGTACCCGCCGCGTCTCCCGCGCGCAGAACGCGCGGCAGCAGTTCGCGGAGCTTCCACGGATAGACTTTGTCCGCAACAAGTGCGCCAAAGTCTGCGAGCATGGTTTCGTCAAAGTCGCAGGTCCTGCTGTCGATCGGGAACATGCCCGCCGCGTCACCGACGCCGAGGACCTTTTCGCCCGTGAGCTGCCAGTGGACGTAGCCCGCAAGCGTCGTAAGATAGCGGATGTCGGGCACATGCGTCTCGTCATTCAAAATGGCCTGATAGAGGTGCGCGACGCTCCAGCGCTGGGGGATATTGAACGAAAAGAGTTCGGACAGAGCCTTCGCAGCGGGCTCGGTCATCGTGTTGCGCCAGGTGCGGAAAGGCACAAGCAGCCTGTCCTCCGCGTCAAAGGCGAGGTAGCCGTGCATCATCGCGGAAACGCCGATGGCGGCAAGTCTTTGCAGTTCCTCATCGTACTGCGCGCGGACCTTGTCCGCAAGGTCGCGGTACGCCGCCTGCACGCCGGTCCAAACCTCCTCGAGCGCATAGGTCCAGACGCCGTTTTCGATCCGGTTTTCCCAGCCGAAGGAGCCGGAGGCAAGCGGTGCGCAGTCCTCGCCGATGAGCACCGCCTTGATGCGTGTGCTGCCAAGCTCGATGCCGAGAACGGCACGGCCGTCACGTATGGTGCTTTTGATTGCGTTTTTATCCATTGAAAACGCTCCTTTTTGAAGGAGCGCGCCTAAAAAAGCGCGCTCCGATTTCGTTATTTTCCCTGTCCGTAATAGGCGGTCTTGCCATGCTTGCGGAGATAGTGTTTATCCAGAAGCTCCTGCTGCATGTGCGGAAGGTCCGGCTCCAAAAGCATCGCGTGCCATGCCATAAACGCCAGTTCCTCCAGAACGACGGCGTTGTGCACCGCGTTTTTCGCATCCGTGCCCCAGCAGAACGGGCCGTGACTATGGACGAGCGCGGCGGGAATGTCGTCCGGATTCTGGCCCGCAAACGTTTCGACGATGACATTGCCCGTTTCCGTTTCATAGTGGCCGGGTGCGCCGCCGATCTCTGCGGGCGTCATTCGGCGGGTGCAGGGGATCTCGCCGTAGAAGTAGTCGCCGTGGGTCGTGCCGAGCGGCGGAATGCCGCGTCCGGCCTGCGCAAAGGTCGTGGCCCAGCGGCTGTGCGTATGGACTACGCCGCCGATATTGGGAAACGCGCGGTAGAGGACGAGATGCGTCTGCGTGTCGGACGAGGGCTTGAGGTCTCCTTCGACAACTTCGCCCGTTTCAAGGGAGACAATGACCATGTCCTTCGCCTGCATCGTTTCGTAATCGACGCCGGAGGGCTTGATAACGACAAGGCCGGCTTCTCGGTCGATACCGGAAACGTTGCCCCATGTGAACGTGACAAGCTCGTGCTTCGGAAGAAGCAGATTTGCCTCGAAAACGGCTTTTTTGAGTTCTTCGAGCATCGTGCTCACCTCAGCTTCCATGCGACATCGGAGAAGAACAGTTCCTTTTCCAGACTCTCGGCTGTCGTGTTCTTCGAGATGTGGACAAATTCGATGTCCATGATGCGGGCAAAGTCCTCGAACTGCTCGGCGGTGAGGTCGTAAGTCAGCACCGTATGGTGCGAACCGCCGGCCTGTATCCAGCACTCGATGCCTGTGAGCAGGTCCGGCTCCGGCCGCCACATAACGCGTGCGACCGGGAGGTTCGGCATTTCATAGATCGGTTTTACGCACTCGATGTCCTGGCAGATCATGCGCAGTCTTCCACCCATGTCGATGAGACTCACGACGACGGCCTTGCCGGGGTGGCCCTCAAAGACCAGACGAGCCGGGTCCGCCCTGCCGCCGATGCCCAACGGGTGGACCTCGATCTTCGGCCTTGCCGCCGCAACGGACGGGCAGACCTCCAACATGTGCGAACCGAGGGCAAGCTCCTTGCCGGGCGTGAGATCGTAGGTGTAATCCTCCATGAAAGCAGTCCCGCCTGTGCGTCCCTCGGTCATGGTCTTGACGAGGGCGGTCATCGCGGAGACTTTCCAGTCGCCCTCCGCGCCGAAGCCGTAGCCCTGTGCCATGAGGTGCTGGGCGGCAAGGCCGGGCAGCTGCTCAAGACCATAGAGGTCCTCAAACGTATCTGTGAAAGCGCGGCAGCCCTCGCGGTCGAGCAGCTTTTTGATGGCGATCTCCTCGCGCGCCTGATAGCGGACAGCGGCGAGGTTTTCGGTGTTTATGTCATAGCTCTTTTTATACTCCGCACAGAGCGCGTCGATCTCCGCGTCCGTAACAGCGGCGCAGGTCTCCGCAAGCTCGCCGACGGGCCAGGTATTTACCTGCCAGCCAAGCTTTTTCTGGACTTCGACCTTGTCGCCCTCGGTGACGGCGACATTGCGCATGTTGTCACCGAAGCGCATGACCTTGAGTTTCCGGCTCTCCGCCGCGCCTGCGGCGACGCGCATCCAGTCGCCCAGCCGTGCCTGCACAGCTTCGTCCTGCCAGAAGCCGGCGATGATCTTGCGCTTTAAACGCAGGCGCGCCCCGATGAACCCATGCTCGCGGTCGCCGTGCGCCGCCTGATTGAGGTTCATAAAGTCCATGTCGATCTCTTCGTTGGGGATATTGCGGTTGTACTGCGTAGCAAAGTGGCAATACGGTTTTTGCAGCAGTTCAAGCCCGTTTATCCACATCTTTGAAGGACTGAACGTGTGCATCCAGACAACGAGTCCGGCGCATTTGTCATCGAAATTTGCTTCCTTGACAAGCTGCGTGATCTCGTCCGGCGTCTTTGCCGTGAGCTTATAGACGAGACGGCAGGGCAGTTTTCCTGCCTTATTCATCTCGTCCGTCATCTCTTTGGCGCGGGCAGCGACGATATCCAGAACCTCGGGCCCGTAAAGAAACTGACTGCCCACGACAAACCAGAATTCATAATTTTTGAGCATAGTATTTACCTCGCTTTATTCCGTAGGCTGATTTTTACATTCGTCCGGCTCCGGCAGTGTCCACGGCAGGACCGTCGAGGTCTCGGGCTGGAGATTTAAAATGTGTATCATTTTTTCGGCGGCCAGCCGGCCGAGCTGTTCTTTTGGGCTCTGGAGCGAGAGAAAACGCACCGGTGAGAGCTGCGCGTAAACGCTGTTGTCAAAGCTCACAAGCTCGCAGCGCTCCGGGTCAAAGTTCTTTTCCCCGAAGAGCCGCACAAGCTCCAACGCGACCTCGTCGTTGTAGCAGACGGCGGCGGTGCAGCCGTCGAGAACGTCAAGCGCACAGGCATTGAGCAGCATGTCGCGCGTTTCGGTCGTATACCAGAGGATGTGGTCGTCCGAAACCTCAATTCCGGCGGCACGCATGGTCTGGATAAAACCGGCGTAGCGGCGGTGTCCCTGAATATCGTCGCTCTTGAAGATGCCTGCTATGCGTGTGTGCCCCTTTTTCAGGAGAATCTCCGTCGCCATCCGACCGCCGCGGCGGTCGTCCGCCACAACATAGGTCGGGCTTTTGATGTCCGGGTAGTAACCGTCAATAAATACGACCGGAATGCCCTGTTGGGCAAAGGCATTGTAGAGGTCAATGTTCGGGTTTGGGAGCGCGGTCTTTGTTCCCTCGACGATCAGACCGTCAATGGGCTTTGAAAGGAGGTCCGAGAGGATGCGCCGCTCGTTATCGACACGGTTGCGCGTGGCAGAGAGCAGAAAGCTGTAACCGTTTTCGGTCAGCGTTTCCTCAATGCCGTGCAGAATCGCAGGAAAAATGTGTTCACCGATATAGGTCGTAACGACGGCAATGTTTTTGGTCGGCTCGCGGCGCGCGGGGCCGCTCTGCACATAGGTGCCGCTGCCCTGCATGCGGTAGACCAGTCCCTCCTCGACAAGCAGACCAATGGCCTGCCGGATGGTCTGGCGGCTGCAAGAAAATTTTGAGGCAAGCTCCAGTTCACCCGGAAGCCGCTGTCCGCTGCGGTAGACACCTGTTTTAATTTCATTTCGGAGCTGTTCGGCCAGCTCCACATATTTCAGTCCGCTCAAGTTACTTTTCCCGCTTTCCGAATTTTTTGCTATTATTCTAGCATCCCGTCGGCTGCTTCACAAGAAGCTGTGTGTTATTTAATGACCCGGAGGGAGCGTCTGTCGCTGAAGAGCGCCACGACGATCAGGAAAACGATACCCTCGATGAGCTGGGAGCGTTCGGTCGCAAGACCGAGCATCTGCAAGCCGCTTGCAAGGATCTTGAAGGTCAGAACGCCGCAGACGACGTTGGAAAAGCGGACCATCGGGCCGCCGGAGACCGGCATACCGCCGAGGACCAGCGCGATGAGGATCTGCGTTTCAAGCATACTGCCGCCGGAGGGCGTAACGGAGCCGACCTTGACGATATTGACGAAAGCCGCAAGGCCGGTGATCGCGCCTGCGATGATGTAGACGATCCACTTGGTCTTTTCGACCTTGATGCCCGCAAAGCGGGAGGCGGTCTCTCCCGCGCCGATGGATTTGAGGTTTGTTCCTACTTTTGTAAACGTGAAGATAAACCACGCAACAGCCAGCACCGCAACGGTAATGCCGAGCTTGATGCCGAGGGTGTTGTACTGGCTGATGTTCGCAACCGCCGCGACCGGTTTTTTCGACGCGAAGTAGCTGCACAGGCCGCGGAAGAGGTACATCGTGCAGATCGTGACAATAAAGGAGGGGATCTTGCGTTTGACATGGAAGAAAGCGTTGACCGCGCCGATCGCCGCACCCGTCACCATGCCGCCGAGGATCGCGAGAGGGATGCTGTAAAAGGACAGCACGCACACAACGATCGAGGCGATGCCGAGCATGGAGCCCTGTGAAAAGTCGAGGCAACCCATTGTCATGATCATAAACACGCCGGTCGAGGCGATCATCAGCACATAGACCTGGCTGAGCATGAGCTTGATGCTCGAGGTCTGAATGAGCTTGCCTCCGGTCAAAAAGTCGAGCAGGATCGTGATGACGATGAGGCCCACGAACGGCAATATTCCCCGCACCACGGGCTTTCCGATAAAATCGCCCGCCCTTTCGCCAAAACTCTTTTTCTGTACATTCAGTTCGTTATCCATTAGGCAGCCTCCTCAAACCATCTTCGCGATGATGTCTTCTTCGGTGAGCTCCGCGCTGCGCGCAAACTCGCCGTTGATCTCGCCGTCTTTCATCACGAGGATGCGGTCACTCATGCCGAGAAGCTCCAAAATCTCCTCGGAGATCATGATGATCGATTTGCCCTGCTTTTTCATTTCGCTCATGAGCGCGTAGATGTCGGCCTTGACCTTGACGTCAATGCCGCGGGTCGGACTGTCGAGCACGATAATGTCGGAGTCCTTGCCGATCCAGCGCGCAAGCGCGACCTTCTGTTTGTTGCCGCCGGAGAGGTCCGAAACGAACTGGCCGACGTCCGTCATCTTGACGCTGATGAGCGCGGCGTACTTGTCCGCAAAGGCTTTCATGTCCCTGCCAAACAGCAGACCCTTGCGGGAAAGCTCACCGAGGGACGGAAGACAGATGTTGTCGCGTATCGTGTTGCTGATGACCAGCGACTCATTGTCGCGGTCCTTTGAAACATAGGCGATGCTGTTTTTGATCGCGTCCGGTATCGTGTCGATGTGTGTGCCGTCCGCGAGCGTGACCTCGCCCTGGCGGTCAAAGGACGCGCCGAAAACGGATTTTCCAAGCTCGTGCATCCCGCACTCGGAAAGGCCGCCAATGCCGAGGATCTCGCCCCTGTGCAGATCAAGGCTGATATTTTTGATCTGGCCAGGAACGCTCACATTCTTGACCGACAAAACAACCTCGTCCGACACCGGCTCACCGTAATCCGTGCGGTAGTAGCGGTCACCGATCTCGCGGCCGACCATCAGCCGCTTGAGGTCGTCCTCAGTAACGTCCTTTGCCTGTACCGTGTCGATGAGCGCGCCGTCGCGCAGGACGCTAATCGTGTCGCACTGCTCAATGACTTCGTCGAGATCATGCGAAATGAAGATGACGGTGTTGCCCTCATCGCGGATGCGCTTCATGTGCTTGTAGAGTTCTTCGCGTCCGGACTGGCCGAGCGTCGTCGTCGTCTCGTCGATCACAACGACCTTCGGATCAAAATAGGTCGCTTTCACGATCTCGATGAGTTTCCGGTCCTCAAAATCGTAGTGATCAATGATGTCCGAGGCACGAATGTGCGAAAAGCCGTATTGATCGAGGTATTTCTGGGCTTCGCGGTTCATGGCGCCGCCGTTTTTGATACCCGCTTTGACGAAGCGGTCCTCGTTTCCGAGAAAGATGTTCTCCGCAACCGTAAGGCCGGAGAGCGTGCCCATTTCCTGCACGATGATGGAAACGCCTTCGCGGTTGGCTTCCACCTGATTTTTGACATGCAGTTCCTTGCCCTCGAGCGTGAATTTGCCGCCGCCAATCGGGTAGATGCCTGTGAGCATGGAGCAGAAAGTGGACTTTCCGGAGCCGTTTTCGCCGATGAGCCCACGAATTTCGCCTTTGTAGAAGTCAAGCGTCACATCCTTTACGGCGTGCGTAACGCCAAAGCTCTTGTCAATGTGTTCCGCTTTTAAAATGATGTCTGCCATCTTCTCCACCTCACTTCACGACGGCGCCCTTGACGGGCTTGGTTGTCAGCGCAACGATCAGCAGTAAAACGGAGCCGGTGACGACGTTGTTGATGGTCGCGTCCGCGCCGAGTGCGAGAAAACCGTTGAACAAAAGCGAAATGATAAATTCGCCGACAACGATGGCGGTGATCGGTTTTCCGTACTTGCGGAAGGCGAGGCCGAAGAAGGTGCCCATCAGGGGCGGGAAGTTGCGAGACATGGACTCCATGCTCGAAGCGGAGGTCATGGAGGTACCGTAGCTGATCGTCAGAATGCTCATAACGCCGACGAGGAAGCCGCAGAGCACAAAGGCGATCACCTTGTATCTATTGACGTCGACACCCATATTCTTTGCCACCAGTTCGTTGCTGCCGATCGCGTAGGTGTAGGTGCCGATTTTCGTACTGTGGATAATGAGCGCCGTGAAAACGAAAGCACACAGCGCAAGGATGAGGTTTGCGGGGTAAGTACCGAAGGCGCGGAGATCCACGCCAAGCTGCTGCTCGGCGCCGCCGGCAATGATAACGCTCAGGCTCTCATAGATCAGCGAAAGGCCGACGGTGACGATCATGGAGGGAATGTGGAAGCGAATATACACAAGGCCATTGCAAAGGCCCATGAGCGTGCCGGAAACGAGCGGCACGAGAATGAGTCCGGCGTAGCCGAACTTCTGCGCGAACTGGCAGGCGAGCACCGAGGACAAAACGATGTTCGCGCCGATACTGAAGTCCCAAAGGCCCATCACGCAGATGAAGTAAAGCCCGCATCCGCCAACCGCATAGATGATCGCGGTCTGGAGATAGGAGGTAAGCATCCGGGGAGCCCCGAAGTTCGAGGGCGTGAGGATCTTGAAAACCGCCCAGACGGCAACCGCGAGCAAAATCAGAACGATCAGTCCCTTGTTTTTCTCGAAAAAGCTCCGGTCGGATGCGGGTTTCAAAATTTCGTCGTTATTTAACATGGAAACGTTCCACCTCATTTCAGTTTAAAGCCATGCCAATGGGTGATGAGCCGGAAATCCGTTGACACAGTTTTCCGCTTGCGAGAAACGGAAACACAGCTATTTTGCGACAAAGCCGGCGGAGCAACTGCTTGCGCCGCCGGCTTCTTGCCGCATGCTACCGTCCGGTGCGCCGAACGGACGGCCTGTTTCATTCCGCTTTATTTAAGCAGCGGATCCATGACGGGTCTTGACGTCCTCAATGGAGAGAGCTGCCGCCTGCTTGGAGAGCTCTTCAAAGCTGCTCTCGGACATCTTCTTGAGTTCTTCGGCGTTGTACGGGAGGTCGTCAACAAAGTATTTTGCATATGCTTCGTAGTCTTCGGAGGAGGAGACATACAGATATGGGAACTTGATCTCGAGGAAACTGTCGGCAGGCTTCGTGTAGTTGCCCTTGACTGCGTTATAAACCATCATGAGTGCGTAGAGCGGATCGCAGAAGTGTCCGCCGGATTCAGCGGTCATACCACCGGTCTTGAGCTGTTCGCCGAGGTCCGGGAGGAAGTCGGTCGAAACAACGTCGATCTTTCCGGTCTTGCCGGCGTTCTTGATCGCGCCAATGGAGCCGACCAGCGGATCACCGCCGCCGCCCGCAACGATCAGTGCGTCCATGTTCGGGTAGCTGTTCATGAAGGCCTGTGCGACCTGTGCGCCGCCCTCGGAGGAGGTCTGTGCATACTGCGGCTCGGTCAGCGTGACCTTGTCGTCCGGGTGTGCCGCGTTCCATTCGTCAACAGCCTTCTTGTAGCCTTCATAGCGGGCGAGGAAGGTCGCGTCGCCGACGGTCCACCCTTCGAGGCAGATCATGCGGTCACCCTTGTTGATCAGGATATTTGCGAGCGTGTAGCCATTCGTAACTTCGTCCTCATGGACGGCGCCGATGAAATACTTGGACTCGACTGCCTGCTTATAGATGTCCGGGCTGTTTTCCTTGCTGATGATGCGGAAGAACTGTGCAAGGTAGACGCCGGCTTCATCGCAGGTGTTGATGCAGGAGGTCATCTCGGAGTCTGCGGAGTTGCAGATGATGATACCCTTGCAGCCCGCTGCGCAGAGCGTTTCGACGGAGGCTGTAACCTTTTCGGAAACATGGCCCTGGTCGACATACATGAGCTTTACGCCGAGTGCGTCCGCAGCGGCGTCGAGCATCTTCTTGCACTGACTGCCAAGCACATCCGTCGAGCTCCAAATGGAAACGCCGATTGTGATGTCGCCGGTGTCGGCCGCAGCGGATGTTTCTCCGTCGGCCGGAGTGGATTCAGCGGGCGTAGACTTACCGCAGGCCGCCAGCGTAAAGAGCATGGCCAGTGCGAGGGTAAATGCCAGGATTTTTTTTACTTTCATAATTCCTTTCCATCCCCTTAATAAATTTGTTTGCTGTTTCCCGGTAACCGCTGTAACAAATATATTAAGATTTTATGAAGTTGTCAAGCCTTTTCAGACATGTTCAATACAAGTTTGAAAAACAAGGGAGCTGTCATGTCAAAGTCGATTTTGCGCGAATTGTCCGCTTCTTTTTCCGTATTCACTTCATTTTCTCGTTTTTGTCGTGCATTATTGCAAAAGTTATACTTTTAACAGGGGCTGCTCACGGGATATTTTCGTCGTATTGCACAATCATATGTCACCTGCGCTGTCTACTTGCGAAGCCCGCATTTATACCAAACATCCGTACAAGTTCGCCTATTTTCGCCAAGCCCGCTATTTTCAGCATTGTCTGTTTGTCTGCTCGTCTTAGACGCACCGGTCTCCACCTGTCATAGAAAAAAGGCTCCGCACTGCTGTGCGAAGCCTTCGGGTGGTAAAGGGTGGGAGAACCTTTACCTATATGGGGAAGGATTGGAAAGAAGAAATCGTTTTCTAAGCCGCGCCCTGCGCTCAGGCAGCAGCTTCTGTGCGGGTCTTCGGCTCCTGGCTGTTGTCGAAGATATCGCGGGTCTTGAGGTCGCCGCGCAGGCCGATGGTGTCGAAGCTCGCGAGCGGCAGAGTCGCTTTGGAGTGCTGCATTGAGCTGTCGATCAGGGCGATACGATTTGTGACGCTCGGGCAGGTGCTGACAAACTCGGCTGCAAGCGCGGCGGTCTTGCTGACGGAGCAGCAACCGTTCTTGTCCGGCTGGCTGACCGGAAGGACCATGGTGTTGACATTATAATGTCTGCATACAAGTCCAAGCGCCTTGCCCGCCGGGGAGGTCAGGAATTTATACCTGTCTCTCTGGCTGCCATCGCGGTACGTTTCCTGAATGGCGCCGCTGTAGAAGGAGAGAACCCGGAATCCGCCGCAGTGGCGGAGCGTTTCAAGGGAAGCGTTTGGCTTTCTCTCCGCTACGACGAGGAGCGTCACATTGTCAAGCTCGTTTCTGCGGGCCGCAAGTGCGGAGAGAAAATCTGCTGCGGTGCCTTCGGTGTCACCGACCCAGACGACGTCGCCGGAATGGATATGCTCTGCTGTATCGCGGATCTCTTCAATGCGTTCATAAGTCTTTTTCATCGTGCATACCTCCTATTAGTATGTGTCTCAAGTTTCTTATCTTCCTGCCGTCGCCGTTTTGTTTGCGGTCGGCTCTGTTTCTCTTTCTGGCTATACCATAACACCAGCAAAACCAAAAAGATAATATTTTGTTTGTCATGTGGGGATAATGCTGCGGATGACAGCCTTATAAGTGATTCAAAATATCCTAAGATATCGGTCCGGATATGATAATTATCACAAATTGCTGTCTCGTTTTTGAGCGATTTATCCGCATTTTCACGGTGTTCTTGATTTATTTTACATCTCTTGTTGTATATTTCGATTTTGCCTCTGGTCATTTTAGCTAATTTCTCGACGTTCTTTTTGTAAGCCGTCTTTTCTGGTATCTGTACGGACCAGCCGGAATTCCGAGGACTCTCCCGGTTCAGCGCCTTTGGGATAGCGCACAGGCGCTTGCTTTTCGGGCACACGCGCTTTATAGTAGAAGCAAAGCAGGCTTGGAGGCGCACGAAATGACGCACATTGAAAAAGTCCATTTTGGGGAACTGGCGGACGGGACAAAGGTTCCGCTTTTCACGCTCACAAATGCCAACGGCAGCCGTGTGGGTATCTGCGCCTATGGCGCGGCGATTACTTCGATCTATGTGCCGGATCGAAACGGCGTGCTCGCAGACGTTGTTCTCGGCTTCGACCGGCTTTCGGACTACGCGCGGCGGGACTACTTTTTTGGTGCGACGATCGGCCGCTGCGCAAATCGCATCGCGGGCGGCTGCTTTCCATTGGGCGGAAAAACGTACCGCCTTCCGTGCAACGACGGGCGAAATCACCTGCACGGCGGCCCGCGCGGTTTTGACACGCGCATCTGGGATTGCGCGGTCGTCCGCGGCACGACCGGCGACGAACTCGTTGCTTCCTATCGCAGTCCGGACGGGGAGGAGGGCTACCCGGGTACGCTGGATGTTTCGGTTACTTTCTCTTTTGACGATAATAACGCGCTCAGAATCGACTATTCGGCAATTCCCGATGCCGATACGCTCTGCAATCTCACGAACCACAGCTACTTCAACCTTGCGGGCCACGACAGCGGCAGCGTTCTGGAGCAGGAGGTCCGGCTCTTTGCATCCCGGCTCACGGAGTCGGACGCGGAGAGCATTTCGACCGGGCGGCTGCTCGAAGTCGCCGGGACGCCCATGGATTTTCGCGATTTTCATACGCTCGGTGAGCGGATCGGTGAAGACGATACCTTATTAAAATATGGACACGGCTATGACCACAACTATGTTTTGGACAAGCCCGCCGGCGTGCTCGGCCCCTGCGCGACGCTGCGCGACCCCAAAAGCGGACGGCGGCTCGACATTGAAACGACGCTCCCCTGCGTTCAGCTCTATAGCGGCAACTTTCTGTGCGGTGACGCGCCCGCAAAGGACGGGGCAGTCTATCCGCCGCGCGGCGGCGTCTGCTTCGAGACGCAGTTCGCCCCGGACGCGGTGCATCACCCAAATTTTGCAAGTCCCGTTTTAAAGGCCGTGAGGAAGTATTTGCAGACAACGATATACCGCTTCTCAGCCGAATAACTCGCTACAAGCAAAAATCGCGCGTTCCGAAAAATCGGAACGCGCGATTTTTTAGAATATACTATCGGCTCGCGATAGTTTATTTGAGTACCGCGCCATCTGCGGCAGAGGTGACCATCTTCGAATAGCGCGCGAGGTAGCCGGTCTTGATGCGCGGTTCCGGGCAGACCCACGCGGCGCGGCGCGCTTCCAGCTCCTCGTCCGGGACGCAAAGGCGGATGCTGTGCGCGGGAATATCGATGGAGATGGTGTCGCCCTCTTTGACAAGCGCGATGGGGCCGCCGAGTGCGGCCTCCGGCGCGACATGTCCAATGGATGCGCCGCGGGTCGCGCCCGAAAAGCGTCCGTCGGTAATGAGTGCAACGGTTGTGTCGAGGTCCATGCCCGCGATGGCGGAGGTCGGGTTGAGCATCTCGCGCATACCGGGGCCGCCTTTCGGTCCCTCGTAACGGATGACGACAACGTCTCCCTCTTTGATCTTTCCGGCAGTGATGGCGGCGATGGCATCATCCTCGCAGTCAAAAACGCGGGCGGGACCGTCGTGCTTCATCATCTCCGGGGCAACTGCGGACTGCTTGACGACGCAGCCGTCCGGCGCAAGATTGCCCTTCAAAACCGCGATACCGCCGGTCTGGGAATACGGGTTTTCGATAGGACGGATAACTTCCGGGTTCAAATTCTTTACACCGGCGATATTCTCGCCGAGGGTCTTGCCCGTCACGGTCATCACGCCGGTATCGAGCAAGTGCTTCTTGTCAAGCTCCGCCATGACCGCCCAGACGCCGCCGGCGCGGTCGAGGTCCTCCATGAAGGTGTTTCCCGCTGGGGCAAGATGGCAGAGGTTCGGCGTTTTTGCGGAGCACTCGTTCGCTGTGTCGAGGTTCAGCGTAACGCCGGCTTCATGCGCGATGGCAGGCAGGTGCAGCATCGTATTCGTCGAGCAGCCAAGGGCCATATCGACAATTTCGGCATTGTGGAAGGCTCTCTCGGTCAGAATGTCCGAGGGGCGGATGTTGCGGCGCAGCAGCTCCATGACCTGCATGCCGCTCTGCTTTGCAAGGCGCAGGCGCGCGGACATCACGGCGGGAATGGTGCCGTTGCCGCGCAGAGCCATGCCGAGCGCTTCGGTGACGCAGTTCATGGAATTGGCCGTGTACATACCGGAGCAGGAGCCGCAGGTGGGGCAGGCCTCGCGCTCATACTCGGCGACTTCCTCCTCCGTCATCTTCCCGGCATGATAAGCGCCCACGGCTTCAAACATGGAACTCAGGCAGGTGCGCTTGTCGCCGAGGTGGCCGGAGAGCATCGGGCCACCGGAGCAGAAGATAGTCGGCACATTGACGCGCGCCGCCGCCATCAGCAGGCCCGGAACATTTTTGTCGCAGTTCGGAATCATCACAAGCGCGTCGAACTGGTGCGCAAGCGCCATGCATTCGGTGCTGTCGGCAATTAGGTCTCTCGTTACAAGAGAATATTTCATTCCTTCATGTCCCATTGCGATACCGTCGCAGACAGCGATAGCCGGGAACACGACCGGTATGCCGCCGGCCATGAGGACGCCCTGCTTGACTGCTTCGGTAATTTTATCGAGGTTCATGTGGCCCGGGACGATCTCGTTCCATGAGCTGACGATGCCGACGAGGGGGCGGTCAAGCTCTTCCTGCGTATAGCCGAGGGCGTAAAACAGGCTCCGGTGCGGGGCCTGCTGGATACCTTTTTTTACATTATCGCTTTTCATTGTGTCCTCCTCCGTCCTCCGTCCCGCTGCCGTGCAGCAGGATTTTTGACCCGAACGGCGAGTTGTCCGGTCCGAAGGGCAAAAATCATTGAATGGAAGGCTCCGGGGAATTTCCTTCTCCGAAGCCTTGCCTTGACCGGCTCCGCAGAGCGGGGGACACCGGAAGCAAGTCTCTCCAGCGGAGTGACCTGCTTCCGGGCACAGTCGAATTATTTCTTCAGCCAGCTCATCATTTCGCGGAGCTCGCGACCAGTCTGGCAGAGCGGATGCTCGGCCTCAAGGCGGCGGGTCGCAAGGAACTTTGCCTTGTGGCCGGAGGAGAATTCCTGAATGAATTCGGAGGCGAAGGTGCCGTCCTGGATCTCATGCAGGACCTCCTTCATGGCCTGACGTGTCTCCTCCGTGATGATACGCTTGCCGGTGCGGTAATCGCCATATTCAGCGGTGTTGGAGACAGAATAACGCATCATTTCAAAGCCGCCGCTGTTGATGAGATCAACAATGAGCTTCATCTCGTGGATGCACTCAAAGTACGCCATCTCGGGCGCATAGCCGGCTTCGGTCAGAGTGTCGTATCCGGCCTTCATGAGCTCTGTCACGCCGCCGCAGAGAACTGCCTGCTCGCCAAAGAGGTCGGTCTCGGTCTCCTCGCGGAAGGTCGTCTCCAGAATGCCCGCACGGCCCGCGCCGATGCCGGAAGCATAGGCCAGAGCGAGTTCCTTTGCCTTGCCGCTGTAATCCTGATAGACGCCGATGAGGGACGGAACGCCCTTGCCTTCCTGATACTGGCTGCGTACGGTGTGACCCGGTCCCTTCGGAGCGACCATGATGACGTCCACGTTCTTCGGCGGAATGATCTGCTTGAAATGAATGTTGAAGCCATGGGCAAACATCAGAACATCGCCTTCCTTGAGGTTCGGCTCGATGTCCTTTGCGTAGATCGCTGCGCAGTTCTCATCCGGGACCAGCATCATGATCATGTCGCCGGCCGCTGCGGCCTCGGCAGTAGTCATGACCTTCAGACCGGCGTCCTCGGCGATCTTCCAGCTGGAGGACTCCTTGCGGAGACCGACGACAACGTTCACGCCGGATTCCTTGAGGTTCAGCGCGTGGGCGTGGCCCTGACTGCCGTAGCCGATAATGGCGACGGTGCGGTTCTTAATGAGCCCCATATTGCAGTCTTTGTCATAGTACTTGTTGATCATTGTTTTGCGTCCTTTCTGAATGTAAAGTCTTGATTTGTATGGGCAAAAGCGTCTGCTTGCCTGGAAAGCCGGTTTAGCAGCGGTGCATCTCCTTATTCTCCAACGCAAGGATCTTGCTGCCGTGGTCCATCGCTGTGACCCCGGTGCGGCACAGCTCAAGAATTTCATATTCGGCAACAACATCGAGGAAACCGTTGATCTTCGAGGGTTTTCCCGTGACCTCGCAGACAATGCTGGTCGGGGAAAAGTCAACAATGTTGGCCTTATATATTTCGCATATCTCGCGAATTGCTCCGCGCTGTTTCTCCTTTGCCGCGATTTTTACGAGCAGCAGTTCGCGTTGGATGGCCTCATGGTCATCCATGAGCTGAACGGCTTTGACCTCGACGAGCTTTTTGGTCTGCAAAACGATCTGGTCAATAATGCGCTCGTCACCGGTCGTCTTGATGGTAATGCGGGAAATATCCGGATCGTTCGTGGCCGAAACGGTCAAAGAGTCGATGTTAAAGCCGCGGCGTCCAAAGAGCATGGTCACGCGGGAGAGCATGTTGGCGTTGTTTTCAACAAGCAGGGAGATGACCGCCGTATTTACATTATTCATCGTTTTCCCCTCCTCATTCCACAATCATAGAACGGACGGTTCCGCCGCCCGGGATCATGGGCAGCACGCGCTCATCGCGGTCGATCGGGCAGACGATCCAAACCGGACCTTCGCATTGAAGCGCCTTCTCCAGAACCTCGGCGAACTGTTCCTTTGTCTCTGCCCGGAAACCGGTGCCGCCGAAGCCCTCAACGACTTTGACATAGTCGGTCTTGCGCTCAAGTATGGTTTCGCAGTAGTGCTCATGGTAAAAGATCTTCTGCCACTGGCGAACCATGCCGAGCACCTGATTGTCAAAAATGACCGTGATGACATGCAGCTTGTTCGTGACGGCAGTGCAGCACTCGTTGAGGTTCATGTGGAAACTGCCGTCGCCCGTGATGTGGACGACGGTCGCGTCCGGCACGCCGACCTGCGCGCCGATCGCGGCGCCATAGCCAAAGCCCATCGTTCCAAGGCCGCCACTCGTAACGAAACCGCGCGGACGGACCTTTTTGCAAAACTGTGCAGCCCAGATCTGGTGCTGGCCGACATCGGTCACGACGATGACATTCTCGCCGCACTTGTCGCCGATGACCTCCATGATCTCCTGTGGGCGGATCGTCGCAAAGTCCTTGTCGTTAATGTGCGCTTCGGCCCTGCGCCATGCTTCGATCTTCTCCATCCACTTCGGACGCTCGACCGGCTCTGCCATGGGGAGCATCGCTTTGAGCTCCTCGCCGATATCTCCGACGACCGCCGTATCCACTTCGACGTTCTTATGAATTTCGCTCTCGTCTATATCGAACTGGATGATTTTTGCGTGCGGCGCGAAATCGTTCGTGTCGAGCGCCACGCGGTCGGAAAAGCGCATGCCCATGGTCAGCAGGAGGTCCGCTTCGTCCACTGCGTGATTCGCGGGAACACTGCCGTGCATGCCGAGCATACCGAGATCGAGCTCGTCCCCATAGGGGAGGATGCCCGTCGCCATGATCGTGTGGCAGGCAGGGATCTTCGTCTTATGAATAAACTCCGCCACGAGCTCCTCGGCGTTCGCACTCACAACGCCGCCGCCAAAGCATATGACCGGGCGCTTGGCTTTTTTGTACATATTGGTGATCTTCTGGAGCTGGGTTTCCGGTGCGGAAGGCTGTTTCGGTTCGACCCAGCGCTTTGCGGGCTTGAATTCGCAGGTGGCGGCGGTGATGTCCTTCGGAACGTCGATGAGGACCGGGCCCTTGCGGCCGCTGCCCGCAATTTTGAAAGCGCTGCGCACGGTGTCGGCAAGCTTTGTGATGTCGCGCACCGCGTAATTGTGCTTCGTGATCGGCTGCGTAATGCCGGCGATGAACACTTCTTGAAAGCTGTCCTTCCCGATGTAGTCGGTGCCGACGTTCGCCGTAATGATGACCATGGGAATGCTGTCAAGATAGGCAGTGGCAATTCCGGTGACGGTGTTCGTGACGCCCGGGCCGCTCGTGCACAGGACGACGCCGGTCTTGCCGGTCGCGCGGGCATAGCCGTCTGCCGCATGGGTCGCGCCCTGCTCATGTGCCGTGAGATAGTGGTGGATCTTGTCGCTGCGCTTGTAGAGCGCTTCGTAGATGTTCAGAACTGTCCCGCCGGGATAGCCGAAGATATCCGTAACGCCCTGCTCGATCAGGACCTCCATGATGATTTCCGCGCCTGTCAGTTTCAAATCGCATTCCTCCCGTATCTTGGATTTCGTTTTTACACTTTAAAGCGTGCAGCAGCCGTATAACAAAAAAAGCCCATGTCTCTGACGTTATCGTTCAAGAGACAAAGGCTGAACCTCTGCGGTACCACTCTTATTGCTCCCCCTCCCGGGCTGCACTCCGGGACAGAAAGCCACTTAGCGACGTCTGTCAACGTCCCGCGCTTTAACGGGCGCACCCGTTTCTGCTTACACGGACCTTGCGGGCCTTTCAGCAGTCTGCTCCGGGAGGACCTTCCTCCGACCTGCGGTACCGCCTTACACCAAACGGCGGCTCTCTTTGACCCGGTCCTGAGTACTTAATTCCCATCACTGCATTTTTTCGATATTTGCTTTGTGTGATTGTCTATGATTCTACAGCACAGCGAGATGAAATGTCAACTGTTTATTTCGCTAAATTATGAAGCTGCCCGTTGGGCTTTTTCTGTGCTTTCCGCAAAAAGTCCCATGCAGCTCCGGCCCATCCGCGGCTCACAGCTCGTCCGCCACCAGAACCGCAAGGCGGTATTCCACAAACTGCTTTGCAATGCGCGGCGAGCGCCCGCCGCCCATAATCGCAAATGCCTCCGCTTCGCGGCAGAGCGTTTCCGCATCCTCCGCAAGTCCGTACTGCGCAGCAAGACTTTTTACAAGCGCAAGGTATTCTTCCTTTCCCGGTTTTTCAAAAGTGACGGTCAATCCGAAGCGGGCAGCGAGGCTCGTCGTTTCCTGCACGGTATCGTTATAGTGCAGCTCGCCCCCTTGACGGTCGGAAAAAGTTTCGCGCAGAAGATGGCGGCGATTCGAGGTCGCGTAGACGACTGTGTTTTTTGCGCGCGCGGCAACGCTGCCCTCGAGTACGGTCTTGAGTGCCGTAAAGTCACGGTCACAGGAGGCAAAGGAAAGATCGTCTATAAAGATAATAAACTTGAGCGGATTCTCCGCAAGAGAGTCTAGCAGGGCAGGGATATGGTGCAGCAGCGATTTTTCTACTTGAATGAGGCGCAGACCGTCCTTCGCGTACTCGTTCGCAATGGCCTTAACAGTGCTGGACTTTCCCGTCCCCGCGTCGCCGTAGAGCAGGACGTTGTTCGCAGGCCGCCCCGCGAGCAGGGCCTTTGTGTTGAGGATGATGTCGCGGCGCTCAGCCGCGTAGCCGTAAAGCTCGGAGAGGCGCTGCGGGTCCGGGTTTCTGACCGGAACAAGGCATCCTTCCTCCGAAACGGAAAACACGTTGCTGCGCGCAAAGATCCCATAGCCATTGCGGGAGGCGGCACGCGCGACGCTGATATACGGCTTGTAAAACTCGCGGCGTTCAGCCCGCCAGGCCGCAACCGGCAGCGTAACGCCATAAATGGCGCAAAGGTGCTCGGAATCGTAGGAGGCCGCTTCCGCGAGAACATCCAGTTCAAAAGTCGCCTGATCCGATAGATATTTCTCCACATTCTCCCCGGACGCGAGTTTTTTGAGAAACAGGTTCTCATCCCGGCAGGCGATGGAAAAGACAGCCGACGTCAGATCGTCGCCGCTGGGATAAAGCGCTCGAGCGACCGCGCACATCGCGGCGTAGGCCCCGTTTCCCTCCTCCGGCTGGTGAGCGTAAAGCTCCGCAAGGGCGCGGATGAGCGGGTCGGATCGCAGAGCGTCAAAAACGACAAGATTGGAAAGACATTCGGCAAGCATCTGTAATTTCATAGTATCGGGCTTCCTTTTGCGCAATTTGAATAGTTTTTTAAGGCTGTTTTGTAGAGAACGTACTTTCATTCTACAACGCGCTAAAAAATTTTTCAAGCAAAACACTTGACAAAACGGAGAAAGGCGTGTATTTTGTTTTCAACAAGCAAAATGCAGTGACGGGGACAAAGCGAGTCTGTTCCATTCAGAGAGCCGTTGGTCGGTGCGAAACGGTATGGTAGGGCAAAGCGATCTCACCCCTGAGCAGTCAAGCCGAAAGCCATCAGGCCGTAAGCGCGAACGGGTTTCCTCGCCGTTACCAGAGAGGCGGCATTCAACAGGATGCTGAAAGCGGGCAGTTTTATCTGTCAATTGAAGTGGTACCGCGGAGCTCAGGCTTCGTCTTCTATTTGGGAAGACGGGGCTTATTTTTTTACCCAAAGGCCAAAAAAGGAGGGCATTTCAAGAACATGAGAAGGATCAAGGTATTTGACACCACCCTGCGCGACGGCGAGCAGTCCCCCGGCTGCAGCATGAACCTCACGGAGAAGCTGCAAATGGCCCGCCAGCTCGACGCGCTGGGCGTGGATGTCATTGAGGCCGGTTTCGCCATTGCCTCCCCGGACGATTTCAAAAGCGTCGAAGCGATTTCCAAAGCTGTTGAACACTGCAAGGTCGCCAGTCTCGCCCGCTGCACAAAGGGCGACATTGACGCCGCGTGGAATGCCGTGAAGAGCGCGAAGTACCCGCGCATTCATGTCTTCCTCGCAACCAGTGATATTCACATGGAATATAAGCTCAAGATGACCCGCGAACAGGTGCTCGCAAGCATTGCCGAGCATGTCGCCTATGCCAAAGCCTACTGCGACGACATCGAATTCTCCGCCGAGGACGCGTCCCGCTCCGACTGGGACTTCTTGGTCCGGTGCTTTGCCACCGCGATTAAAGCCGGGGCAACAGTCATCAATGTCCCCGACACGGTCGGCTATTCCACTCCGGACGAGATGTTCGCCATGATCACCTATCTCCGCGAGCACACACCGGGCATTGAAAACGTCGACATCTCCTCCCACTGCCACGACGACCTCGGCATGGCGGTCGCGAACTCCCTTGCCTGCCTGCGCGCAGGCGCGACGCAGGTCGAGTGCACGGTAAACGGCATCGGCGAGCGCGCCGGAAACGCAAGTCTCGAGGAACTCGCCATGGCCATCAAAACGCGCGGAGAATACTACCGGATGGAAACGGGCATCGTCACACAGCAGATCTACAAGGCGAGTAAGCTGCTGTCCAATATCACCGGCGTGCCCATCGCGCCGAGCAAGTCCATTGTCGGCGCGAACGCCTTTGCGCACGAGAGCGGCATCCACCAGCACGGGGTGCTTGCAAACGCGCTTACTTATGAGATCATGAAGCCGGAGGACGTCGGTATCCCGCAGAACACCATGGTCCTCGGCAAGCACAGCGGCAAGCACGCGCTCTCGGACCGTCTGAAAGCGCTCGGCTATGAGCTGACGAAAGAGGAGTTGGACGAGGTGTTTACCCATTTCAAGGCCCTTGCGGACAAGAAAAAATCTCTCAACGACGCGGACATTGAAGCGCTCGTCCTCTCCAAGACGAAGAGCATCGAGGAGACCTACAAGTTCGTCAGCCACATTGTGACGACCGGAAAGGACACGACGAACATCGCCTGCATCAAGGTGCGGGTCGGCGACGAGATCCGCGAAGAGGTCGCCATCGGCTCCGGCCCGATCTATGCCGCGTTCAAGGCGGTGGACCTTATCACGGGGCTTGACGTGGCGCTTGACGATTTTTCGCTCAACGCGGTCACCGAGGGCGAAGACGCCATGGGCGAAGCGGTCGTAAAACTCATCTATGAGGGCGAAGAATTCACGGGCCGCGGCCTTTCGACCGACGTCATCGAGTCGTCCATTCTCGCCTATATCAACGGCATCAACAAGATCGTCGCGCGCGGGTAAGTACGGCGGACTCTCAGCAATCTTCAAGGAAAGAGGGACATCAAATGGGAATGACCATAACGCAGAAAATTCTGGCCGCGCATGCGGGGCTGCCGGAGGTCAAAGCCGGACAGCTCATTCAAGCGAAGCTCGACCTCGTCCTCGCAAACGACATCACCGGCCCGGTCGCCATCAACGAATTTGAAAAGGCCGGCTTCGACACAGTGGATAAAAACACGCGTGTAACGCTCGTCATGGACCACTTTGCGCCGAACAAGGACATCAAATCCGCCGAGGGCTGCAAGAAGTGCCGGACCTTCGCCAAGCGCCACGACATCGAGCATTTCTACGACGTCGGTGAAATGGGTATCGAGCACGCGCTCATTCCGGAAAAGGGGCTCATCGCCCCGGGCGAGGCCGCGATCGGCGCGGACAGTCACACTTGCACCTACGGTGCATTGGGGGCTTTCTCGACCGGCGTCGGCTCAACCGACATGGCCGCCGCCATGGCGACCGGCGGGACCTGGTTCAAGGTTCCCGCCGCGATCAAAGTCAACGTCACCGGCAAAAAGCAGAAGTGGGTCTCCGGCAAGGACGTCATTTTGTACCTCATTGGCAAGATCGGCGTTGACGGGGCGCTCTACCAGTCGCTCGAATTCTCGGGCGAGGGGCTTTCAGACCTCACGATGGCGGACCGGCTCACGATCTCCAACATGGCCATCGAAGCCGGCGCGAAAAACGGCATCTTTGCCGTTGATGATATCACAAGAAGATATATGGAGGGCAGATGTTCGCGCGATTGGACAGCTTATGCGGCTGACCCGGACGCGGAGTACGTCCGCACCATCGATCTCGACCTCTCCGAGATTCCCTGCACGGTCGCGTGGCCGCACCTGCCGTCGAACACCCACCCGGCGACGGAGGGCAGAGACATCGAAATCGATCAGGTCGTCATCGGCTCCTGCACGAACGGCAAAATCGAGGACATGGCCGCCGCCGCCGAAATTTTGGCGGGCCGCCACATCAAAAAGGGCCTGCGCGGCATCATCATTCCGGCAACGCCAAAGGTCTATATGGAGTGCGTCGAGCGCGGCTATGTCAAGATCTTCATGGACGCGGGCTGCATTGTTTCGACCCCGACCTGCGGTCCCTGTCTCGGCGGACACATGGGTATTCTCGCTGCCGGCGAACGTGCCGTATCGACCACGAACCGCAACTTTGTCGGCCGCATGGGACACACGGAAAGCGAGGTCTATCTTGCCTCCCCCGCTGTTGCCGCCGCCTCGGCCATTACCGGCCATATCAGCCATCCGGAGGAGGTCATGGGAAGATGAAAGCACACGGAAATGCCATCAAATACGGCAGCAATGTTGACACGGACGTCATCATCCCCGCGCGCTACCTCGCGACGCAGGACGCAAAGGAGCTTGCCGCCCACTGCATGGAGGACATCGACAAGACCTTTGTTAAACGCGTGAAAGCGGGCGACGTACTGGTCGCGGGCGCAAACTTCGGCTGCGGCTCCTCCCGCGAGCACGCCCCCATCGCCATCAAGGCGAGCGGCGTCTCCTGCGTCATCGCCAAGAGCTTTGCGCGAATATTCTACCGCAACGCGATAAACATCGGTCTTGCTATCCTCGAGAGCGAAGAAGCGAGCGAAAAGATCGCCGAGGGCGACGAAATTGACATTGACTTTGACTCCGGTGTCATCACGAACGTCACAAAAAACGAGACCTACCAAGCACAGCCCTTCCCGGATTTCATCAAGGACATGATCGCCAAAGGCGGGCTGATGGCAAGCATTAAGGAGAAAAAGGCATGAACAAAAACATCGCAATCATCCGCGGCGACTGCATCGGTCCGGAGATCATGGACGAGGCCATCGGCGTGCTCGACGCCGTCGCTGCAAAATTCGGACATACATTTAAATATACGGACGCGCCGATGGGCGGCGAGGCGATCGACATATTCGGCGACCCGCTGCCGCAGTCGAGTCTTGATACCTGCCTTGCGTCCGACAGTGTGCTGCTCTCCGCCGTCGGCGGCCCGAAGTGGGACGGCGTTCCGAAAGAGCAGCGCCCGGAGCGCGGCCTTCTGCGTCTGCGCGCGGGCATGGGTCTCTACGCCAACCTTCGCCCGGCAAAGATTTTTCCGGAGCTGCGCGAGGCAAGCCCGCTGAAAGCGGAGATCACAGAAAAGGGCATCGACTTTGTCATCGTCCGTGAGCTCATCGGCGGGGCCTACTTCGGTGAGCACACGACCCTTGAAAGAAACGGCGAGCTCTACGCGCAGGACGTCATGGGCTATTCCGAGCATGAGATCGAGCGCATCGCCCGCGTCGCGTTCGACACCGCGCGCAAGCGCCGCAAGAGCGTCTGCTCCGTCGACAAGGCCAACGTCCTCGATTCTTCCAAGCTCTGGCGCAAAACGCTCTGCCGCGTGGCAGAGGAGTATCCGGATGTGACACTTTCGCACATGTATGTAGACAATTGCGCGATGCAGATCGTCAAGGACCCCTCCCAGTTCGACGTCATCGTGACGGAGAACCTGTTCGGCGACATTCTCTCGGACGAAGCGAGTCAGATCTGCGGCTCCATCGGTACGATCCCTTCCAGCTCTCTCGGCGAGGGTACACGCGGGCTATATGAACCGATCCACGGCTCCGCGCCGGACATTGCGGGCAAAAACCTCGCCGACCCCGTCGGCATGATCCTCTCTGCGGCAATGATGCTGCGCTACTCCTTTGGCATGGCAACGGAGGCCGACGCCATTGAAGCCGCCGTCGATGCGGTCTTGAAGCAGGGATTCCGCACGGCGGATGCCATGAGCGCGGGAAAGACCCAGCTCGGCTGCCGGGAGATGGGCAAAGCGATCCGGAAAAACATCTAAAGAGGGCGCTGCGTCCGCATACGGTAAACAGGCCTCTCGGCGTTTCCGAGGGGCCTGTTTTTTATGCCTTTTTCGCTGCGGGGGGGGCAAAAACGGCGGCTGCCTGTCCTTTTTCGGTCAGAACCGGCGAAAATAAGCCGGAGGACAAATTTTACTTCCATTTCTCCTGTTGACAGGCGTCATTTGCGGCGTTAAGATGGGGCAAAC
>JBMNPV010000007.1:0-46988 GCA_050943775.1 Oscillospiraceae bacterium | reverse complement strand
TACGCATGATGGAAAGAATGGTAAAGGCATTTTTCATCCGCTGCCAGAGACTGCCGGTTGAAACGTCCCGCCCGACGCAGCGCTGGGCATTCGAGATGACTTTGATCTGCGCGTTGAACTTTGGAACAAAGCGCAGGGTCATTGAAAGCACCAACGACATTGCCGGAATAACGCGGCCAAAGAGATAGATAAATTTATCTGAGGTCATGACGATGTTGTAGCAGGAAAACCAGCACACGACAGCTGCAAGAATTGCTCCCGCCGCAAGGCCCCAGACGATAGACTCCAGTGTCAACGGGTTTCCGGTCGAAAAATAGTGCAGAATGGTCTGCCCCGCATGATTGAAAGCCGGGTTTATGAGTGCTGTGAGGAGCATGAGCGGCAGAAGGCCCAGAAGACTGAACCGTACTGCTTTTCGTCCCCGGAGATATACGCTGTAAGCCACTGCGGAAAAAAGCGAGATAAGGATACAGACCGGGTGCGTCACAAACATGGAAAACACAAGGACGAGCCCGAAAAAGAGGAAGCTGATAATCGGATGAAACCCCGAAAATGTATCTCTGTTTTGCATAATGCTTTCTCCTATGGTCTGTGCCTTGCTCCCGGTATGGATAAATCGGCAGCAGAGATGTTTTCCAGCCGGACGACACCCCGGTTTTCGACTGCTACCGGGTGCCGGAAAACCGGCCCGTCTACAACGATTGTGTGATATTCACCGTTTTCTCCGCACAGGTCAACACCGTATTGCCGCATCTGTTCCAACAGCGAAAAAGTCAGCGGCTGCCCAAGAAAGGATTCCGGCAACACGCCCTTCTGCACACATTTAATGAGGCAGCGGTATCCGAGTGCCACAGCCTCATGCGCATTTTCCGCGCGGTCGCGTTTCCAGAGAGGCAAAATTGCCCGCAGTCCTACTGCCGCGCAGCGGTCCTCGTCCCATCGACGGTGGTCCTCAATGTCAATATCTCCGAATACACAGGCCTCTGCTCCCATATCACGCGCCTGAAGCAGTGCCTGCTCCATATCTGTATGGTAGTTATTTCCCGAAGCAGGACGGCACAGAAGCGGAATGCCAAGCGCATCGGATGTGGCGCTGAGCAGATCCATATCGATACCGTGGATCCACGATCTACCGGCTTGCTCATTGTACATCACAAGAAGTGCAACAGGAGCATGTCCCATTTCGAGCATTTTATGAAGGGCAAGAATGCTGTCCTTGCCGCCGCTGAACGACAAAACGAAGCGCATCTCAGCCACCCAGCTTGTTACTTACAATCGTTTTCTTCATTAGTAATCCTCCAATAGATACCTGCATTCTCGCCCATGAACTTACACTCAACGGGGGCCTCCGCCGGTTTGCAGGCGAAGGCCCCCGTTCGGACGAGACAATTTTATCACAGTGTCGTCGCACTCACAAGTGAAGCTTTGGGCACTTCTACTTTAGGGAGGAATGAGCACGGCGCACGGCGTTGTCCGCGCAGGACACGGCTTTTGTACTTCAGCCTTGCTGCCAGTTCGCGGGGTATACGGTATAAACGTACTTTGCACGGTCGGGCGTCTGGAAATGGATGTGACTGCCCTTGGGGATATAAATAACGTCGCCGGGGCCGCCTTTTACGACACGCCCGTCAATCTCGATCTCGAGATTGCCTTCGAGGACGATGTCATATTCATCATAGGTAAGCGTCCATTCAAAGGATGCACCATCCGTCAGTTCCATTACGCCACACCCCATGCGCGGCGCTTCCTCTAGTGAAGTGATGTCCTTGAGCTTCACGTCCTCGCGACCCTCAAAGGGCTCAAGCGTTACGGTGCTCGTTTTAATGCCAATGATGCCGCTGGGGTCGACCTGCCGCTGGCACTCGCAGACGCAGACGCCTTTTTCTTTAAGTATGTTGACGATAACGTCGCGAATCATTTGTTCGCTGATATTCATAAGTTATGCCTCCGAAGTAGATTCAGCTGTATTCTCCTGCGTCTCAATCTTGGCAAGAAGCTTCGGGGAGAGTGCATTCGCGAGGATCAGAGCGGTGATACCGGCGGTCAGCTTGCCGATGATCATCGGGAAGATCATTTCAGGGTTGTTGCCGGCAGTGAAACCGAGATGATCGCCAAAGACGAACGCCGCAGAAACGGAGAAGGCGACGTTCAGAAGCTTGGCCTTTGCGTTCATGTCACCAAAGATATTGAACATTGCAATGTTGTTGGCGAGGTTCGCGACAAGTCCGGCGGAGCCGTCCTTGTTCATGCCCATCTTCGAGCCGAGCTTTTCAAGCGCTGTACCGAAGGTGCGGGTGATCCAGAGGACCATCGGGAAAGCGCCAATCAGGACGATGCCGATCTGGCCGCAGGTCAGAAGACCGGATTCCAAAGGAATGATGCCGTTTTCATCGGGCTTTACCATGATGTCGAAAAGCGGGAACTGGATATTTGTCTCATACTCAAAAACAGCGATCGCCGTGAAAATCGTAATAACGACTGTGACGCCGTTACCGAACTTGACGAAGCCGTTAATCATCTTATCGGGCTTGCGCCACAGGCCGATGACAATGAGGCCTGCAACGATGATGACGGGGATGAGGTTCTGGAGAATGCGTCCCATATCCATCTTGTACTGGGTCATGTTCATAGCAAGACCGCCGAGAATGCAGCCGATGGGGATTGTGATGAGACCGGCAAGCACACCGGCGCCGAGATAGGGACGGTCTTCCTTCTTGATGATGGACAACGCAACAGGAATGGTGAATACAATGGTCGGACCCATCATGGTGCCGAGGATAAGACCTGCAAAGTTACCGATGGAGGGATCTTCGGCCAGCTTCATAGCGAGCGGATAGCCGCCCATATCGCAGGCGAGCAGGGTCGTTGCAAACATTGAGGGGTCTGCACCGAAGATACCGTAAATCGGCTTGAGGATCGGCCCAAGCAGAATTGCGAGCACCGGGGCAGCCGCCACAACGCCGGCCATTGCGATGGCGAGCGGGCCGATTGCATTGAAGCCCTCTTCGAATTTCTCGCCATAGCCGAGTTTGTTGCCGCGTATTTTATCCACTGCGCCGACGATCATAAAGATCATCATGATAAAAACGATGACCGTGTTGATTGATAAGCCTTCAACCCAAGCTGCGATACTATCTGTGAATACCTTTGTATTTGTTATGTTGCTGACAAGTTCGTCAAACATATTTTTCTCTCCTTCTTACATTATCAGATTTGGATGCGAAGGATAGGGTTTACAGGAGCGAACGGTAGACCTCTGGCGAGGGCTTCGGGATAACCGTCGTGCCGTCAAGCATTGCTTTGTCTTTTGACGCGGCGGCAACCGCAGCGCGCACGGCTCCAACGTCTCCGCACAGCGTCACATAGCCTTTTCCGCCAATTGCGCTGCCGAGACGGATGTTTATCAGCGTCACATCGGCTGCTTTGGCCGCAGTATCTGCCGCCACGATGGCCGCTGACACTGAATAAAATTCCAGCACGCCGATGGCGCCCAGTGCCTCGGTTCTTGCGCCTCTGGCGAGGGCCGCCAAAACCTGCGGGTGCACGTTTGGCAGCATAAGCGTGTCAACAACGCGCTCGCCGCCGCACTTGACGCCTTCAGCCAAAGACGCTCTGACCGCACCGGTGTCTCCGGAAACAAGGACAAGATATTTTCCCGGACAGACTGTCGAACCGCGCAAAAGCTCCACCTGCGCCGCTTTTACCATGCAGTCGCAAGCCTCGATGCCTCTGGAAATGCTGTTGAGTTCCACAAGTCCGATCGCCGTGCTCACATTCTCACTCCTTTATGCTTTAATGCGGGCGCCTTTTTCACTTATTTTTATCACCGTGCCGCCTATGCTCGCGTGGATTCCGGCGCAGGAGCCGTCTTTCGCCAGCAGCTCGCCCTTCTCCACGATGTCGCCCACATGCTTTAGGGGCTGCGCGGGTCTGAATGCACGTTGGGTAAACGGAATAAAAACTTCATCGGCCGTAAGTTCCCGGTATACAAAGCTGTGGAAGCCGCCGTATTTCGAAAGGCCGAACAACGCGGTCAGCCGCGCGGTATCGATGCCGCCCGTTTTCTCGTGCGGGACGGGTTCATGCGCACGCGGAACAAGACTGCCCCGATTTTTCAAACCGCCGCAGAGATACGCGTTCACACTGCGCGGTTTCAGACCCATCGGGCACACAGCGTCGCAAATGCCGCAGAAGCAGCAGTTGAACGCATCTCCAAACGCATCCGCATATCCGCCGCCTTTTGAAAGTTCGTTCTCACGCTGGAGGCCGCGCATGATGCGATCCGGCCGGATGCTGTGGCCAAGGCCATAGCGAGGGCAGAATTCCGTGCACATATGGCACTGATCGCAGGCGCTCCGGGCACGGCGAAGCACTGTGTCCAGCGGCTGTTTTGCCCTGCTGAAAACAGGATGCTCGCGGGGCAGGACGATCAGGTTCGCAGTCGTCCGGGTTACGATCGCGGCCTGTATCGCGGACGGCGACGTTAAGAACCGGCCTTTCATGGGACCGCCGACAATAAGCGCTGTATCCGTCTCCGCCTGTGCCGCTTTGACGCACACCGAAAGGCGCGTCCCAAGGGGCACTTTCAACAGCAGCGGCTCTTTTACCGCCCCTGTCACGGTGAGGTATCGGTCCGTTACGGCTGTGCCTTCCAGCGCGGCCAGAATGTCCAATGCCTCACCGATGCTGATCAGGGCACAGCGCACATCCCGCACAGTTCCGCGTTCGGGTATGACACGGCCTGTAACGAGCCATGTAAGGACCATTTCATCGTCTGCGGGGTAAATTGGCTCCGTGCAAAACAGCTCCACAGACGCATGAGCGTCGGCGATAGCCTTCG
Organism: Oscillospiraceae bacterium; assembly: GCA_050943775.1. Lineage (GTDB taxonomy): Bacteria > Bacillota > Clostridia > Oscillospirales > Oscillospiraceae > UBA2658. The sequence continues at coordinate 42,148 of JBMNPV010000007.1, read as the reverse complement.
CCAACGCCTGCTCCGCAGAACGGTCGTCTGCACGGACGGCGATGACGGTTCTTTTCGAACCAATGTTTTTTGCGATTTTGGAGGCGGCGGCAACCACGCGATCCGCCTGCATGACGCAAAGGCATCTTTCTGTCTCCACGAGCGGCTCTGTTGAGGCGGCGTTTAAGATCAGGCACTGCACCGCATCCTCTGGTCCAAGGAGGACCGGCAGACTGTCGTTTGCGCAGGCTGCTCCGGCTGCTTTGATCGTTTCGACAAAATTCATATTCTTTGCCTCAAAGCCTCTCTAAACTTTGCTTTTGGACTTTCAATGGGAATCTTTACATCAGCCGCGCAGGATCGTCATGCCGTTTCTGGTCGCGAACTCTTTTGCAAGATCTGTTAGAATTGCGTTTTCGCTGATATGGACGGAGGTGATATTCTCCTTTTTTAAGGTAAAGAGGTCCTGCTCGGTAATGGCGCGTTTTGTGAGCGTATATGCTGCCTGGGCTGGGGCGGCGCTGGTTTGGGCCGGTTTTTCGTCGCAGCAGGGCTGCCCCGGCTTCGGGACCGGTGCTTTCTGCAAAATGACATTTTCAAGCTCCGCCTTTGGGCAGATAACAACGCCGGATGCCGTGAGAATCCGGAGCTTTTCCTCCAGCATGGCATAATAGACCGCCGGAGCGGTGGAAGCGTAGTCGTAAAGCTCCACTTCCTCCTTCGGGATATAGATACGCTTTCCGAGAAGCAGCGCCTTGGAGGCTAGGTCCGTATAGGGGGTATCGCAGATGCCGGACGAAAGCTTTGCCAGCGCTTCATTCGTCAGCTGATAAAGAATGACCACTTCAACGCCTTCGAGGCCGCACTGATAGTCCGCGGCCAGCGCACATTTTGTTGCGTACCGTTCGCGCAGCGCTGCGCTCTCCAGCATCTGATGGCAGTGTTCGCCGTGCTCCTGGGTCAGGATGAGAAGTCCGGGCTTTCCGTCGTCCGCGCACGCGCAGCACGGCGCGCAGTCTCCGGTTTCCGTCTCCTTGATCTTCTGGACCACACGGGCCACGACCTGATCGATGAGGGATTGTTCCATGCTCACCCTCCTTTCCGATTATTCAAATAATGCAGTTCATTGCGATGCCGGTAGGAGTGACAAAGAAGGGGTTTTTCGGTTTCACAGTCTGAATACCGGTCTGCTTTTCAAAGATCTTTTCGATCCCGGTGAGGTTGCAGGTGCCGCCGCAGAGATAAATTGTATCGATACCGTCTTTGTCGATGTGCTTTGTCACGATGCTCGCCATTTTCTCAACGACCGGCCGAACGACCGGCATGATCTCCTTGTGGCGGGCGTAATCCTGCTTGATGGTTTCCGCTTCCTCGAAGCTGACGTGGTAATTTCCTGACAAGACCAGAGAGAGGTGCGTGCCGCCTGTAGGTTCGTCCGCTGTCATGACAACCTTACCGTTCTTTAAAACGGCGAGACCGGTGGTGCCGCCGCCGATATCGACGACGACGCCGTTCTCGATTTGATAGACCGCGTTGGCGGCGGTCGGCTCATCGAGGATATTCGTCACCTCAAAACCGGCCCCCTCCGCGACATATTGGTGTGTGCGCACACTCGACTCCGTTCCGGCCGGCATTGCGATCGCACAGTTTACGAGCTCCGTGTCCAAGCGCTTATTGAGCTTTTCGCGAAGCTCGCTCACAATGCGAAGAGCGCCCGTATAGTCGACCACGACGCCGTCCCTAAGGACCTGCGCCGCCCGCTTTTCGCAGGCAACGGGATTGTTGTCCTCGTCAAGGACTACCACGACGATATAGGCGGTACCCAGATCGACGCCGACCTTGAGGCGGTCACTGCTTGGCTTGAAGGTTTCTTGTTCGGAGGCCTCCACCTTACTGATCAGGGAATTCACGCGCTCAAGATCCAACATACCTGAAACTCCTTTTCTCTGAATTGAGACTAACGGACGATATGTCCGAGCGTAAAGCCGTTCACAAGAGCGGCATTCGCCTCGTCAAAATCGATGTGCATGCGATCACAGGAGCTGCTGCTCACTCGGACGGTAACGTCCTCAAAGCGGACAGGCCGCTCTGTAAGCAGTTCAACGCATACACGCTGTTTATCGTGAAGATCCATGACCTTCGCGGTTTCGGGCGTCAGATGAATGTGGTTATGCGCGATGATAACGCCCTGCTTTAAATCGAGCGTGCCCTTCGGTCCCTCGATTCTGATTGCGCCGGAGCCGTCCACATCGCCGGACTCACGGACCGGCGCGTCGACGCCAAGCTCAACGCAGTCGCTTTTTGAAAGTTCTATCTGTGTTTTTGCGCGGATAGGGCCAAGAATCGCCACGCGCTCCTTACGGCCTCTGGGACCCACCAGCGTCACGCGCTGCTCGGACAGGAACTGTCCCGGCTGAGAGAGCCGGCGCTTCGGCGTAAGTGTTGCGCCGGGCCCGAACAGCGTCTCGACGTCGGCCTGCGAAAGATGCACATGCCGCGCGGAGACCTCTGCAACAACCAGTCCGGCTTTCGGAATGGACTCCAACACCGCTTCTACGATATCGTTCATTTGTTTCTCCTTTTACTGGTACTGACCGGCCAGATACATGCACATCATCACATGCAGGGCGCTGGATAGGCGGTTCAGTTCCTCGACGATGTCGCTTCTGGTGTAATGGCTGCCCTCGCGGAACGCGCCGACCGCTGCCACCTCCGCTTCGCGGATCGCCGCGCGGAGCTGGTTCAAAAGCGCATAATCGCGCCCCATGCCGTATTCCGGCAGGGACATCTGCTTGATCCCGAAAAACTTCTGCGGATCATGCGAGCGTGCGCGGATTTCTTCATGCGTGAACCCGATGACGGTCTCTTTTGTAAACGGCTCGTCCAACACCTCGCAGCGCATGATTTCGCGCAGGAGGCCGAGAATGTCCTGAAGGTCGTCCAGCAGCTTTCGGCTGCCATGGTTCTCCGCGATGATGGCCTGGTCCAGTGTAACCAGCGCCTGAAGAGAATCGAGCTTGCCGCGAAACAGAATGCGCGGGTGATCTTTTGCCACGAGCTTGTTGCCGGAAAGCTGCGTCATATGCTCCGGCTTTTCAAAATAGAACGCGCCGGTGTCATAATCGACATACTTTGGCTTTGGGGCGGCGGGAGCAGGCTCGGCCGCTGCGGGTGCAGACGCCACCTCGTTTCGGGGCGTCTGCATCTGCAAAACGGCGTTGCTGCGCATCTCGTCTCCAATTTTTATTTTGCGCTGCTGCAAATATTCGCGGGCGGCGGGGGTCAGAAGCTTCCCTTCCGGGATATAGTAGATATCGGGCTGCGTATTGCGCAGCTCCAGTCTGAGCTGTTCTTCTGTGATTGCTTTCAAACGCTCCACCTCTTTTGATCGGTATTGGCCGAACTACGTCCTCCTTTACTTCTCAAGAGAGGGAAGGATGTATTCGACTTCTGTGTGCGGACGCGGGATGACGTGCACGGAGATGAGTTCGCCCACGCGCTCGGCCGCAGCCGCGCCGGCGTCTGTTGCCGCCTTGACGGCGCCGACGTCGCCGCGGACCATAACGGTCACGAGGCCGCCGCCGACATGGACCTTGCCGATGAGTGTGACGTTCGCAGCCTTGACCATGGCATCGGCCGCTTCAACGGATGCGACAAGACCTTTGGTCTCGATCATACCCAGTGCCTGTGTGATGTTAGACATAGTTGTATGCTCCTTTACGTTAATGGGGCTGGCTCAGTCAACGCTGGCGCTCTTTTCAAGTGTCGGAAGGATGTATTCAACTTCCTCGTGCGGACGCGGGATGACGTGCACGGAGATGAGTTCGCCCACGCGCTCGGCCGCAGCCGCGCCGGCGTCTGTTGCCGCCTTGACGGCGCCGACGTCGCCGCGGACCATAACGGTTACGAGACCGCCGCCGACATGGACCTTGCCGATGAGACGGACGTTTGCTGCCTTGACCATGGCATCGGCCGCTTCAACGGATGCGACAAGACCTTTGGTCTCGATCATACCAAGGGCTTCAGTGATATTGGACATAATGTGTTCCTCCTTTAATAACTCTTAACGGGACTTAAAATGCCTGCAGTTTTGCAAGGACCTGCTTGACGATTGCTTCCACCTCTCCGGCGGTCACTGAAGCGCCGCAGGGCTGACAGGCGCTGCTTTCACATTCAGGCACATCTTTGCGGACCTCTTCCATCTCTTTGAGGCCGTAGGCGACGTAGCGCTGATTGATAAGCAGCATAGGGCTGACGTTTTCCGAGGTGGCAGAGCCGCCGACAGCGCCGCAGCCGAGCGTAAGCGCGGGCGCGAGGCCGGTCGTGCAGCCGATGCCGCCAAGTGCGCTGGGGGTATTCACAAGAACACGGGAGGCAGGCACACGGCGGGCAAAGTAGTCAACGATCTCGTCGTTCTTCGTGTGGATTGAGAAGGTGTGGCCGGCGCCCTCGTAGTTGAGAAGTTCGATTGCGCGCTCACAGACCTCCTTGTAGTCCTTCGCTGTGAAGAACGCAAGGATCGGCGCGAGTTTTTCGTTGGAGTACGGATGGCCGCGGCCGACGCCGTCCTCATGTGCCACGAGAACGCGTGTACCAGCGGGAACAGTCGTGAGACCCGCGAGCTCGCAGATCTTCTCAACGCTGTGGCCAACGATGGCCGGGTTCATGGTGCCGTTTGCGCGGAGAATGAAGGCGCCGAGCTTCTTGCTTTCGGCTTCCGAAAGGAAGTACGCACCCTGCTTTTCCATTTCAGCCTGCACTGCCGGCGCCATGTCCTCATCGCAGATAATGGACTGCTCAGACGCACAGATAAGGCCGTAGTCGAAGGTCTTGGAGTCCATAATGCGCTTGACGGCGAGCGGCAAATCGCAGGTGCGTTCGATGTAAGCCGGGCCGTTGCCCGGGCCGACGCCGATAGCCGGGGTGCCGGACTGATAGGCCGCGCGAACCATGGCAGAGCCGCCGGTTGCGAGGATGAGGTTCACATCGCTGTGTCTCATGAGGGTGCTCGTTGCTTCGATTGTGGGGATGGTAATGCAGGAGACGAGGTCCTCGTTGCCACCGGCCTCGCTGATGGCGGTGCGGATGACCTTGACGCTCTCCATAATTGAGCGCACTGCACTCGGATGCGGGGAGAAGACGATCGCGTTGCCTGCTTTGATCGAGATCTCTGCCTTGTAAAACGCTGTGGAGGTGGGGTTGGTGGACGGGATAAGTCCGGCGATAATACCGACCGGGACAGCAATGATACGGTACTTCTTTTCATCATTGCGTGCGAGCTCGCCCACAGTTTTCATATCCTTGATGTATTCGTAGACACCGCGGCTGGCGAAGATGTTTTTCATTACCTTATCTTCGACCGTACCGAAACCGGTGTCCTCATGAGCCATAACAGCCAGACGCTTTGCGTTGCGCACGCCTGCGTCGGCAATGGCTTTCACGATCTTGTCCACCTGCTCCTGAGACATCCGGGCAAGCTCGCTCTGCGCCTTTTTTGCGGCGCTCACAAGGGCCCGGACCTCCTGGATGGACAGCAAATCTTTATCATATATCTGCATTGTTGATCTCTCCTATAGCGATGTGTTTTTTGCTCACTGACCCTCTTGGAATCTACGGATGGCTTCAATGAGCTGATCCTTCTGAGCGAACCGGATCTCTTTTCGTGTCATAGAGCGGATTCCCAGTTCGCGCGCCAGACTGCGCAGCTCAACTACCTTCATATCTTCCAGATTTTCAGCCGCTTTCCGGTCAATTTCTTTGCCGGGAACTGCCTGGAACGCCCCTTCTCCAGGAGCTTCCCGCGGAGGCTTGGGGGCCTTTTGCGGTTCGCTTTCCGGTTCAGGATCGGGCGCTGGCGGTCCGGCTTCCGGCTTCACCGGTGACGGCTCGGGCGCAGGGGGCTTCGGCGGAGAGGTGGGTGCCTCGGGGCCGCGCACGGTTAGAATTTCTTCCAGCTCCGCGTGTGGACGGGGGATCACATGCACGGAGATCAGATCTCCGACGCGTTCGGCCGCCGCCGCTCCGGCATCAACCGCCGCCTTAACAGCACCGACGTCGCCGCGAACCATCACGGTGACAAGTCCGCCGCCCACGTGTTCTTTGCACTGGAGCGAGACATTTGCCGCCTTGACCATAGCGTCCGCCGCTTCAATGGAGGCCACCAGTCCCCTCGTCTCGATCATTCCCAAAGCTCTCATAAGTACCTCCGTATGTGGTTTCCGGCTTTATTTCCGGAAACCATCCGTTTTCAGGCCATATGCTGGTCTGCGACCGCTTCCACAGCTGCGGCAAAAGCGTCGCAGGCGGATTTGCAGGCGGACTGTGTTCCGGTTAGGAGCGCGCCGCCGAAGTTCGTCTCGGAAGGAGGCGCATACAAAACACACATTCTGACGTCGGCTGCCTTGAGCGCCGCATCAACGCCATAAACGGCTTCGAGCGGAGGCGCGATGAGGTAGGCGATGGCTTCCCCTTCGGGAATACCGCAGATGGCGGACAGATAGGAACCTGTGCGGGAGATGCAGTGCGCATAATAGCAGATATCGTCCGTGTCGTTTGCGGAAACAAAGTGGCAGACGTTTTCAATCATATCAACGCAGGCATCGAGGCCGGCCTTTGCTTCTGCCGGGTTCGGTGCTGCGAGGATACCGATGATTTCGCCCGCAAGCAGCGTGTTTGCGTTGGCTGCGCCAGCGTACATACTTTTTGCGTAGACAACTTGGCAGTCGGCTTTCTTAGTTGCTTCGTCAAGCGCAGTATAGGTAACATCATCGCAGTCCGCCGAAATAAGGGCCAGCGACTTCTGATCCGGAGTTAAATTGAGCTCTTTTGCCAGATCGGGAGCGACGTTCGGGATCAGGCGGGTAGCCAGCACATGTGCGGGAATAGGATCTCTTTTCATGGTTTACCTCCCTACTTTTACAGCTTCAAATCTGTTCCACTGACTTTTTTCTCAAGCATGATCTTGATGATCTCAGCGATATGTGCGCCGGCTTCTGCGGGGTTTGTGCCAGCTCTGTGGATGTTGGAAACGACGGTGCGGCGTGCTTCCGGCATGCCGACGGTCGCTTTGTAGGCGATGTATGCGGACATGGATTCTGCCGTGATGAGGCCCGGACGTTCGCCGATGAGCGTGCAGGTCACTTCAGCGCCTGTGAGCTCGGAGATCTCGTCCATAACACCGACGCGGCCGTACTTCACAAAGAAGGGCGTTCCAACATCGATTTTGTAGCTCTGCAGACCCTGCATAATGGCGGGCAGAAGGTCCGGAATGTTTGCGGCAACTGCTGCGGAGGAGAGGCCGTCAGAGACATAGATCTGAACAGTGGGGTTCTTTTTGCACTTTTCCTTGATGAGCGCGACGCCCTCTTCGGAGAGCCTTCGGCCCAGATCGGGACGGGTCAGGTAGACGTCCTTGCTCTCGCACTGGGTCTGAACCGTCATAAGGCCCAACTTCTCAATGAAGTCCGGGTCCACATCGGTGAACACGGCGTCCTGCGCGGCGGAGTGTGCGGCGCGGAACTCAAGCTGCGGCAGCGTTTTGTATCGCGCACCGGCCTTGCCGATACCTAAACGGCATGGAGCGTTCATTTTAAGCTCGGCATACTCCTCGCCATGCTCGGGGTTATCTACAAGGTACTGCTTACGGATATCAATTTCGGTGATGTCCGGCAGGCATCCGTCTTCTACTGCGGGCGCACCGGGGACAGATGCCGCGGCAACGGCGGCGGAAACAGCGGGCGCCGCAGCGGCGTCGATATGCATCTCTGCGAGTACCTGCTCGATAATTTTCTTTAATTCTTTTTCATCCATATTCATCACGCCTCCTTTCTTACCTGCTCATGAACACGGAAGCATCTCCGGCCTTTGGTGTGAGCTTACCGTTTTCGGAGAAGCCCATCTTCTCCATCCACGCGTCGAATTCCGCCGTCGGACGCAGGCCGAATATCTCGCGCAGCGTGGCAGCCTCATGGTAACCCGTGCACTGATACATCAGCATGCAGTCGTCACCCTCCGGAACACCCATGATGTAGTTGCAGCCGGCGGCGACAAGCAGCGTTGCAAGGTTCTCGATATCGTTCTGGTCCGCCTTCATGTGGTTGGTGTAGCAGGCGTCGCAGCCCATCGGGATACCGGTCAGCTTTCCCATAAAGTGGTCCTCGAGGCCGGCGCGGATGACCTGCTTGGAATCGTACAGGTATTCCGGGCCAATAAAGCCGACGACCGTATTGACGAGGAAGGGCTGATAGCGCTTTGCAAAGCCGTAGCACCGGGCCTCCATTGTGACCTGATCCCAGCCGTTGTGGGCGTCGGAGGAGAGCTCGGAGCCTTGCCCGGTTTCAAAGTACATGACGTTCGGGCCCGTGCAGGTGCCGCGGGAGAGCATCATAGCGCGGCCTTCGTCAAGCATTTTGGCGGTAAGACCGAAAGCCTCGTTGCCCTTCTGGCTGCCGGCAATGGACTGGAACATGAGGTCCATCGGTGCGCCGAGCTTGTCAGCAGCAGCAGTCTGGGTTGTAACATGCGCGAGAACGCTGATTTGTGTCGGGACTTCCCACTTGTGCTTAAATTCGTCCATCATTTTCAGGAGACGCGCAACGCTTTCAAGCGAGTCGTCGACAGGGTTGATACCGATAACCGCGTCGCCGCAGCCAAGGGAAAGACCTTCCATGATAGAAGCTATAATACCCTTTGGATCGTCGGTCGTGTGGTTCGGCTGGAGACGGGAGGAGAATGTGCCGGGCAAACCGATCGTCGTGTTGCAGTGCGCGGAAACGCGGATCTTTTTGGCTGCATAGATCAGATCGAGGTTGCTCATAAGTTTGCACACGCCGGCGACGATTTCGGATGTCAGACCCCGAGAAGCGTGGCGGATCATCTCCGTCGTCGTGTTGACATCGAGGAGCCACTCGCGGAATTCAGCCATTGTCATGTTCTTGAACTCGTTGAAGATGGTCTCGTTCACGCCGTCCTGGATGATGCGGGTAACCTCGTCGTCCTCATATGGAACAGCGGGGCAGTTTCGCAGGTCATTGAGCGTCAGATTGGAAAGCACGACCTTTGCGGCCACTCTCTCCTCGGCTGACTCTGCAGCGATACCTGCCAGCTTGTCTCCGGATTTCTCCTCGTTTGCCTTAGCCATTACTTCACATATGCTTTTGAACTCATATGTGTGGCCAAACAGTTTTGTCTTCAGAATCAAGCTTGTTCACCTTCTTTTCATATTTTGGGATCTCAGGAATTAAAAATGAGCGTTTTGATCACGACAGGCAGAACCTGACCGCCCGCCACGGGTTCACCGATATCGATGTAGTCGCCACTCATCGTCCGGATGCCGTCGATGCAGATGACCTCTTTTCTGAAGTCCAGCATCACGTTCAGGGCGTTGCCCAGCACCTTACCGATATCGTTTTCCACAATAATAATCAGGGGATATTTGCTTTCTATCAACTCCTCTGTGCCTTGCAGAATTGCCTTCGCCAGCGCCTGTACTTCCGCAAAGCTACTGTACGCTTCGCCGTTGAGCGCAATTGCGATCTGCTCGACCTTCCCTTCAGGTTTATATAGCGGCATCTGCTTATTTATAGAGTCTGTAAGCGCCTCCAGCGACGCTTCATCCTCCTGTGGCACCTTAAGAATGGGGATGTTTTTCAGCGGGAGCAGGTCACGCTCATAGTGGATCGTGCTGCCGCTGACTTCGGTAGTGTGCACGCCCGCACCCACAACCGTTGCCCGGATAGTCTCCGTTGCTTTATAAAGTTCGACCTTTTGAAAATCCGGGTTCTCTCTGATTGCCCTGCCAAGCAGAACGCCGACATCACCGAACCTAAAGGGGTCACCTTCAAGGTCCTGGTAGATGCAGTCGGCCACGCCGCCGGAGAAGGTTACGGCTTTAACGACCGGTTCTTTTGACAGCGGCTTTCCGTCGTTGGTATAGAGCCCGCCGTGTTCGGCGTCTGGCTCTGCAAGATACAGCGCCTGCGCAAGCTGCGCAGCCATCAGGCGACAGACACGCATTAGCGTTTTCTCGTCCGCCCGGTCACCGATCGAAACCGAAATGCCGTGCGAAGCTGCAAGCTTTTGTATCTTCGTGTATATGTAAACGATCTTACCGTTTTCAATCTTTATAAGCCGACCGCCGATATCAAGACACGATGTGCCGCGCAGGACACCCTTCTGATAGACCGCAATATTGCTGGTGCCGCCGCCGACATCGATGTTCGCCACGACCGTTCGCTTTTCGCTTGAGAACTTGTCTGCGCCTGCGCCGCGCGCGGCCAGAACGGATTCAAGATCCGGGCCGGCGGTCGCCACGACAAACTCGCCTGCAAAATCAGACAGCGCCTCTAAAACCTCGTTGGCGTTCTGCTTTCGGGCCGTTTCGCCCGTGATGATGACGGCGCCTGTGCGAACGTCATCCGGTGTTTTGCCGGCGGCCGCGTATTCGTCGCGGATGATGCGCTTGACCGCCTCGGCGTCGATCTCCGTTGGAGACCGCAGGGGCGTAAAATAGATCTTGCTGCGATAGACCACCTGCTTGTCGACGATATCAATTCGGGGCACCGTGTAGTTGCTGGCTCTGTTTTCTATGGTAAGCTGGCTGAAGATCAGCTGCGTTGTGGAGGTCCCGATATCGATGCCGACAGATAAGATAACTTCATGCATGGGTTTTTCCACCCGCTTTCAGAGAAAATTTTGTGTGAAGATCGTCGCCTTGCGATTACAAACCCAGCGAATAAAAAAGCGCCCGGGCGCAGAGATACTCTCTGCATCCGGGCTGCATCGCACCGTTTCATGTTCCTTCCGCACTACGTCGTGCGAAAAGCTGTTCAATTAAGGTTTTCTCAGATCAGTTTGTTCCGAAATGAAAAAAGTATATTCGTTCCCGACGAGCCGGACTCCAGTTCCAAGTTGCCCTTAAGCTTGTCCTTAACAAGCATCTGCACGATGGAAAGACCGAGCGAGCCTTTTTCAACCTTGTCAACATCGAAACCGCTGCCATTGTCGGAAACGCGGATTTTGGAATACAGATCCCCGTGCATAACGGTCATGCGGACTATTCCGCCGTCCTTCCGGTCCTTAAAAGCGTATTTGAAAGAGTTCTGTAAAAGCTCATTTACGACCATTGCAATAGATGTTGCAACATCTGAATCGACTTCAAAGTCATCTCCCTCAATGGAGATGGCAATGTTTCGAGGACCTTCAAAGTAGCGGAGCGTATTGCTCCGGATGTTGCTGAGCACCGCGCCCAGCATAACTTCGTCTACACCGCTCTGGGAGAGCACCTCGTGGGTACTTGCGATTGAGAGAATGCGGTTCATGCTCTCGCCGAGTACTTCCCTGGTGTCCGCATTGTCCGTGCGTCGCATCTGGAGGCGCAGGAGACTCGCGATGGTCTGGAGATTGTTCTTGACGCGGTGGTGCATTTCCTTGATAGCCACCGACTTGAGGATGAGTGCCTGTTCCTGTTCCCATCGCCAGGTTTCATCCTGAATAACCATGGCAAAGGACATGTCCAGCGTATTGAGCGACACGCGGCGAAGTGTGAGAACTCTTCCACTGACCGTTGCATGCTTCACAGTGTAGCCGTTGGCCTCCCGCACGGTCTCGCTCGCATCCTCTGCAAGCCGGACATTCTTGTACGGCTGTCCTAGAACATCCTCCACATAACCAAGCTTCTGATAAAGTTCCTTTGCAAGGGTGTTGCGGAAACTCACGATTCCTGCCTGATTCACGATCAAGATAGCTTCGTCAATACATTCTGTGAGCCAGTTGCCCTCGGAAGCCATATGCGTGAGCGCAACGGCAATGCGCTCGTCGCTCTGCTGGGAAAAATGAGCGCGGTCGCTTAGTTCCTGCTGTTCGTCGAGGCGCTTTTCCTGGATTAGAACGCCGACGATCTTGCTGCCGTTGCGAATGGCTTCCACGGTCTGAATAGTCATCCCGTTTTCCTGCGTGATGGCTTTCATTTGCTTTGTTCCGACGCCCAGACGGAAAGTACGCGCTACGGCTGGCTCGTTTTCCTGTTTTGCAAGCATACCGACAACGGTCTTTTTGTAGGAAGAAGGGACATCAGCGGGTTTTGCCTCTGCGACAACAATGGCGTCACCGTCGCGGCCGGGACAATCAATAAAGATGTCCGCATCCACGAGATTGGCAATCGGCTGCAAAAAGCGGCTCATCGTCTCCACGATGGCAATGTCCGCATCGTTCAAATCGGTATATTTCTTGCACAGTTGTTTAATAATCGACACAGCCATACTTATATCCCCGCCCTGGCAAGGATGATTTCGGATACCCGACGCATGGAAATGTTCTTCATGTGACTGAGCTCACGGATATAGTCGTAGGCTTCCTGCTCCGTCATGCTCTGTTCCTTCATAATAAAACCCTTTGCCTTCTCGATGACGGTGCGGTTTTCGAGCCGTTCCGATACCTCGGCAATATTCTTGCGCAACTTGTTCATTTCACGGCTTCTAGCAACCGCTACTTCAACACTGGGGATGAGGGACTTTTCATCAATTGGTTTGACGATATAACCGGCAACGCAGCTGAGCTTTGCCTGCTCAACAAATTCCTTGTCGCTGTATGCCGTGAGCATGATAATCGTATCCGCGAGGTGGTCCTCGTTAACGATCTTCGCTGCTGAAAGCCCATCCGCCAGAGGCATCTTCACATCCAGCAAAACGAGATCGGGGTGATATTTCTTACACCTTTCGACGGCATCAAAGCCATCTGAAGCCTCCGCGACTACATTATAGCCGTGAGAAAGGAATATCTCCTTGATATCCATTCGGGTGATCGGCTCGTCATCGGCAATGATGACGGTCGTTCGGCTGTCTTTTTCGCTGTTCACTATTCTGACCTCCTCTTTCATCAGAGAATGTCCAGATACCTGACAAGACCCTCAACACCCTCCCCTGTCACGCTACTGACGGGAAAGATGTTTTTTACGCCGGCAATCTCCAGGTATTTCTTTGCGTTTTCGATCTGTTTTGTAGAAGCAAGATCACATTTTGTGACAACGCCCACAACGGGCTTCGGGAACTGCCCAGCATAGCCCGGTGGAAACATCGAAGTATCCTCGGTCGCATCCTGAACGAGCATGATGACATCCGCATCCGCGGCAGTCACCAGCAGCGCGCCCCAAAAGGAGCGGCGCTCCAAATATTCGCCCGGTGTATCGATCAGCCGATCGTTCACCAGCTGGATCGTTTGTGTCTTATGATACTTCAATGCCTCATGGTTGATGCATTGACAGAGTGTTGTTTTTCCTGCGGATGTTTTACCGATGAGGATAGGCCGCTTTCTTTTCTCTTCCATAGGCTCAGGTCTTTGTGATCGGTGCGGAGGCAAAGCCCATCATTCCGCACAGTACCCGCATAACATCATTCAGCGCGGCTTCCACCGCTGCAACATCACCGCTGATGACGAGCGAACCGTTGAAGCGGTCCACAAAGCCGATGCTGATATCCGCAGCCTTTGAGGCAACATCCGCAGCAATAATGGCAGCCTCGCTCGGCGTGATGGTGAAAATGCCTATGGCGCCTTCCCCGTCTATTAGGCCCATCTTTTTATATAGGTCGGGCACAGGACTTGCAATAACATGGGCAAGCGTTACCTGCTTGCCGGGAACGAATTCTTGGATGATTCGTTCCTTTCCCTCAAATTCTTTCAAGGAAACACTCCTTTTCCCCATAAAAAAGCAAAATGCTCCTGAATTCGAAGGATTCAGGAGCTGCACCGCTCTTTTTACTTGCTTTCACCTCTGATGAGCAAGACTAACGGCGTCCTGAACTTCAAAAGCCAATTATTGTGATTTTGTAAAGTTTATGGTCTTATTTCGACGCAATTTTATCAGAAATGACCAACTGTGTCAAGCTGAATATAAGCTTTTCTTAAGCATGCCGTGCTTAGCAACGGCGATTTTTCACGCTCGTCCGGCCACATAAAAATGCAATATTTTAGGATACTGCATTGAGCACAGAATCAAAGAAGCGAAGTAAAGACCTCGGGCCGCGGGTTCGGAATCACAACATCTGAAACGAGAAGTCCCTTCTCGTTGCCGATTTTGACGCCGGCGTCAATCGCCGCCTTGACGGCAGAAACCTCGCCCGTCACAACCGCAAAGGATTTTCCACCGATACCGGTGCCGAGCCGCAGATCGATCAGATCCACCTCGGCTGCCTTGACCGCGGCATCAGCCGCATAAACAGCGGCGGTGATGCTGAAAAACTCCATAACGCCGACTGCGTTACAGCGGTCCGGCACAGCGCCGAGACCAATGGCGTGGATGACCTGCGGATGTACCCTCGGTATGACGACAGAGTCAACGACAAGCGGGCCGCCCACCTCGAGCCCGGCGTCCAGAGAGGCTCTCACCGCCGCGACGTCTCCCTTGAACAGAACTGTGTATTTGCCGGGGCAAGTGGCCTTGGAATAGATAAGCTCCGATTCCGCCGCTTTGAGAACAGCATCAGCCGCCTCAACGCCCTTGGCAATGCTGGAAAGCTCCAAAAAGCCAATCGAGTTAACCATTGTTTAAAACTCCTTTTCTCCGTCTCAGCGGGTAATCGTGATCGACTTGTCGTCTACGGTGACCCTGCCGCTGATACTCGCGTGCAGATTCGTTCCGAGCTTGTTTTCCGGGCATCTGGCGATAAGCTGGCCGGCTGTTACAACGTCTCCGCTGCTGACGACCGGCTCGCAGGGCGCACCGATGTGCTGACTCAGCGGCAAGCAGACCTTTTCCGGGTCGGCTTCCTGGAAGCTGTCGATCTGATAGGACTGATACTCCTGAACACCAGAACGCGCAACAGCGCGGGCCGTTGCCGCGCGGCGCTCGTCCCGGAACAGGTGGACATCCGTCTGACCCTCCCCTTTCGGATAACGGATCTTTTCGGCGCCGAGACGTTTTTTAATCTCCGCATTGATGCGCCGCGGCTGCAGACCCATCGGGCATGCAATGAGCTCGCAAACGCCGCATTCACAGCAGAGAAGTGCATTTTTTAAAACCGGATCGTCGCTCGGAATCGCATTCAGATCGCCCTCCAGTGCCAGACGGCGCATAACGCGATGCGGCTCAATCGGGTGGCCGAGCAGATGCCGCGGGCACAGGTCCGTGCACTGGCTGCATCGGATGCAGGCTGCCCGCGCGCGGGAAACCATCCGTTCAACCGGCGCCTGTGCGTAGGAAACAACGATGTGCTCCTTCGGCAACAGAACAATTCCGGACATGGTCTTTATAACCGTTCTTTCCTCAGCTTCCTCCCGGGTGATAACCTTGCCCATCATCGGGCCGCCAAGCAAAACTGCGTAGTCCGAAAGCCTTGCTCCGCCGGCCAGACGGATGCATTCCGTAACCGGCGTTCCCAGCGGAACACGCAGAATGGTGGGGCTGTTCACTTCGCCCGAGACAGTGAGGAATTTGTGGGTGAAAGGAATCTCCTTGCGTGCATCTGAAATGGCAAGCACCGTCGCAATGTTGGAAACGACGCAGCCAACATCCATCGGGATGCCCGCGGGAGGCACAACCCGGCCGGTGACTTCGTATACGAGCGTCTGCTCGTCACCGGCGGGATAAAAGCTCGGCATCAGATGCAGCTCCACCGGTGCGTCCGTCTCTTCAATCGCCCCGCGCAGCGCCTTGATTTCATCCGAATAGGCCTCCTTGAGGCCGATGGTGCATTTTTCAATGCCCAACTCCGATTTGAGCACCGCGACCGTCTCAACAATCTCGTGCGCATAGGTGCGCATGAGATAGCGGTCCGTGCGCAGGAGCGGCTCGCATTCAGCGCCATTTATAATGAGCTGCTCGATCTGGCCCTTGTATTTGACATGGGTCGGAAATCCGGCGCCGCCGCAGCCCACAACACCTGCCTGAAAAATCTGATCAATGATACTCATGCTCTCATGCTCGCTTTCTCCCGGTCAATCTCAAGGGAATCAATGATGCCGACGATCGTTGCGTCGACCGGGCAGTTGTCTGACCCTAGCGCCTTGCGCGCTGTGCTGCCAGTGACAACCAGCACCTGATCGCCGATACCGGCGCAGACAACATCGGCCGCGACAAAAATATTGCCGTCGCCCGTTGCTGTTTCGGTCTCTTGAACCACCATCAGTTTGAAACCGGTCAATCCTTCTTCTTTTTTGGTCGCCCATACGTGGCCGATCACTTGACAGACGATCATACATACCCTCCTTCGCATGCAAAGGCCAGCCGAATAAAACCGCAACGCGCAATTTCATTAAGGCTGAACAGATACGGGTAATTTTAACAAAAAGAACCACAAAAAGCGCCCTGAACATTTCTGTTCAGGACGCTTCGTCGCATCCATTATTCATGCTCAAATAATAGCCCGAATTCTGCTACATCGCAAAAAACGCAGCCTTTAAGCATGCTCATTATATTCCCCTCTTGTTTGCAGTGTCAAGTTCTTTCTTTTTTCGACGTTTATTTCGTCAATTTAGACAGAAAACAGTGATTTTTTCTATGCACACAAACAAGAAGTCCCCCTCATGCATCTGAGGGGGACTTGCAATGAACTTTTCTCACATGCACCATTTTTCCGCTTGGAGCGCTCAAGGTCCTGGCGTTTATCCAACAAAAAACCGTCTTTAGTCTTCTATTGTATCCGGAATCTGAGCGTTTTCTCCGTCTGTGCTTACGCCGCCAGCAAACATGCGGATATAAAAAAGCTATCGTCGCTTTCTCATAGTATCATGGAGCACGGGATGCTTCTTCCGCAACTGCACCGCTGCGGTTCGAGGCAACAGTTCATAAACTGCGAGGGGTAGGGCCGACATTGTGCCGGCCTGCGGGGTGGTTTTTGATGGCGGTGCATATCCTCGCATACAGCCATCGTTGCGGGATAACGGCATATCTGAGCCGAGGGGATCACTGCATACAAATCCCCGGAACCGAATTTCGCACAATATCGGAAACACATCAGGAATCTTGTCCGAAAAAGACATTGAACGCATTCGCTTTCTCTTTGCTTTTTGGAAGTTCATCCTGCCAACGCTTCAAAAATAAAAGCTGCCGCAAATGAAAAACATCATCTGCCACAGCCAATGTTCCTGTTCTAGCAGCACACCTTTTCCCTTAGGTGTGTATTGTTTCACGCAAAGTAGGTCTCCTGACTTGCGATAAGAGAACATTTGTCCTCTGCGACCCTTACCCGCCTTCTCAGGTTTCCCCAATGACGAACTCACGTTTGGGCGCTTCTTCCGATGCGCTCAGGCAGTAGTCTCACGCTTACAGGGCTGGCACGTTCCGGACTTCAACCGGATTCCCTCATCTCCGCGCCTGCCGCTAATCAAAACGGCAGTCTTAACGCGAAGTCACAGTGCGATTTATTCAGTTTTTCCCGCCGCAAAAAGCTTAGCATATCGCCCTTACTTTTTCAAGCACATTTATTGCCTATTTGCAAAAAAGCCGAGAATTACGACAAATCTCCGCAAATGTAGTCATTTTATATGGATTTAAAGACCCAGTTTTACTGAATTATAAACAAAAAACAGAAAAAAGAGTCTTCTATTCGACTCCGAATCATCTGCAAAATAAAATTATTTGAAATAAAAATGCTTGACATTGGATGAATAGAAGATATAATAAAAGCAAATTAAAACGTCCCGCGGTGTAGCAGGGCGAAAAGCACGAGCGACGCAGCTCCCGAAATTTCTTCGAAATTCGGGAGCTTTTTTGTATTTTTCCATTTTCGTTTGAATTGTGCAGGCGTCACCGGGACGGAAACGACAGGCGGAAAGGATGGAGAAAATGGAACAGTTTTATGCGCCTATCAGAGTGATCATGGGTTCTGACGCACTGGTTACCGCGCTGGAAGGCCGAAAGAAAGTTTTTGTTGTTACCGATCCGTACATGGCAGAAAGCGGCCGGGTTACTTACGTTACGGAGCTCGTCCGAAATCTGGGCGGAGAAAGCAGCGTTTTTTCCGAATGCCACGCAGACCCGGATACGGAGATCGTGAGTCGCGGCGTGAGCCAGCTTACGGCGTTCGGCCCGGATGCGCTTGTCGCATTCGGCGGCGGTTCCTCTATTGACGCAGCCAAGGCAATGCGTTACTTTGCTATCCACAACTGCGGCCTGACAAGCTGTCCCTTTATTGCGATTCCCACCACCAGCGGGACCGGTTCCGAGGTGACGGACTACGCTGTCATCACAGACGCGGCCAAGGCTATCAAATATCCGATGACGGCGCCGGAACTTCTGCCGGACATTGCCATTCTGGATGCGGCCCTTGTAAGCTCTGTTCCCCTGAACGTCACGGCCAACACCGGTATGGACGTTCTCACGCACGCCATCGAAGCCTATACAACGAAAACACGCAATGATTTCACCGATGCGATGGCTGAAAAATCCATCGAACTTGTTTATCACTATCTACTAAAGGTCTACCATGATCCCGAAAATCTCGAATACCGGCAACGGATGCACAACGCATCCACACTTGCCGGAATGGCATTTAGTAACTCCGGACTCGGCCTTGTGCATGGAATGGCTCATGCCTTAGGCGCAACCTTTCATATTCCGCACGGCGGTGCCTGTGGCCTGATGCTCCCCTATGTCATGCATTTCAACGCGGGGTGCTCAACTTCCCTGACCCCTACTGCCCATCGTTATGCGATGATCGCGAACACGCTGGGTATCGGCTCTCAGAGCATCCGCCAGAGCGCGTTGATTGTCATTCGTACAATCCGCCAGGCAGAAGAAAAAATGAGGATGCCCACCAGCATCCAAAAGGCTGGCATCAGCGAAGCGGAATTTTATACAGCGCTGGAAAGCCTCGCCGAAAAAGCCCACAATGATCCCTGCACTGCCAGCAATTTGCAGCCGGCCACAATGGAGGAGATCAAAGATATCTACGAGAAAGCATATTACGGAAAATACTAAATCTCCATCTCTTCTCTCCTTTTGCTAAATTCTCTCCTTACTGTTTGCCCCTTCACTCAACACTTTGTGTATCCTGATTTTTATAATCCCATAAATCGTGTATGTCTTTCTCCTTCATGTGAAATTGGGCGCTTGGGTCACGTTTTGCGCGGCCTCAAGTGCCCAATTTTCGCTTGTCTCTATTATTTAGTATCATGTATCTACCGGATAACGGCTACAGAATTATTCTGCATTTAGAGTATGAATAGCAAGAGAAGTATTTTGTTCATTCAAATTCGTTCGCAATTATAAAAATTCATTTTTCTAAGTCAGTTTGCATTTATATGGTTTAATTTAATGATTTAAAAAATATTGTTTTAACCTGGGGGAATACGAGACGCAATCAACTGGCCTTGTCAGAAAAGTAGATTCGCTCCGCCATATCGTTCTGCCGATCGAACTGCGCCGTTCGCTGGAACTCGAGGAAAAGGATTCGCTCGATATTCGTGAATGGAGACAATGTTGATCTGCGCAAATACCAGCTCGCCTGTACCTTCAACGGCAGCACAAAGGATATGACGGAATGAATTTGGAGGTCAGCAAAAAGATGCAGTCAAAAAGCCGCATCTGCATTGGCCTCGGTGACATTGCGAAACTTGATTGCGAGCGCATATCTCATCGATCAGAGTTACGTCGAACCGAACAGCCCCAAGACGGTTATGCGGCAGGCGTATGCCGACGGGCTAGTATCTGACAGCGCGGCATGGGCGGAACTTCTCAATGACCGCTATCTGAGCTCGCATTTTAACGACGAGACTACCGCTGCCGCCATCTTTAAAAATCGCTGCCACATATCTACCGCTCTTTCGTAAGCTGGCGTCCAAAATAGGTGAATGAATAATGTCCGAAGAAAAAGAACTGAAAATGGCCGCAGCGTACATCCGCGTGAGTACCGAGGATCAAGCGGAGTATTCGCCCGACGCGCAGCTCTATGAGATCCGAAAGTATGCCACCCGTGAGGGCTACGTTCTGCCGGATGAATACATCTTCGTCGACGAGGGCATCTCCGGCAAAAAAGCCGAAAAGCGTCCGCAGTTTCAGCAGATGATCGCCGTCGCCAAAAGTGAGAAGCACCCCTTTGACGCGATCCTGCTCTGGAAATTCTCCCGCTTCGCGCGCAATCAGGAGGAGAGCATCGTCTACAAAAACATGCTCAAACGCGACAAAGTCGACGTTGTGAGCATCACAGAGCCAATTATTGACGGTCCCTTTGGCAGCCTGATCGAGCGCATCATCGAGTGGATGGACGAATACTATTCTATCCGCCTCTCCGGCGAGGTCAAGCGCGGCATGACTGAAAAGGCCCGCCGCGGCGAGATCCAGTCGATTGCGTCTTTCGGCTATAAGCTTAAAAACGGACAGCTCGTCCCCGAACCCGAGGAGGCCGACCTTGTCCGGCAGATCTTCGAGCGCTTTATTGCCGGTGACGGCTACTATGCGATCGCCCGCTGGCTAAACGACTTCGGCGTCCGCACACACCGAGGCAACCGCTTCGAAAATCGCACGGTGGAGTATATCATCCGTAACCCGGTCTATATCGGCAAGCTCCGTTGGAACCCCTCCGGTAAAACGCGGCGCGATTTCGATAATGAAAACATTATTTGTGTAGACGCGAACCATGAGCCGATAATTGACATGGAAACGTGGGAAAAAGCGCAGGCCCAAGTTGCGTTGACAAAATCCCTCTGGAAGTATCATGGCCGCCCCGCCACGGAAATAAAAGATTGGCCGAGCGGCATCGTCCGCTGCGCCGCCTGCAACAGCACACTGGTTTTCGCCAAGCCTTGCTACTTCAAGTGCGGCGCCTATGCCAAAGGCGCCTGCGGATACTCCCAGCATATCAAGGCGGAGCTGCTAAAGGACGCGATCATCGAAAGGCTCGAAACGGATTTGGCGGCGACGGGCTCTCTCCCCTGCGTCATCACACGCAAGATGAGCACCGGCGACGAGGGCATCCCGCGTCTGGAGGCGGCCCTCGCTAATCTCGCCCGCAAGAAAGACCGTCTGCACGATGCCTTTTTGAGCGGGATCGACACAGCAGAGGAATACAAAAAGTACAAAGCAGAGCTGGAAGCCGAGGCCGACCAGATCAAAGCGCGGATCGCTGAGCTGGAATCTGCGTCCAAAGAAGACCACACTGAAATGCTCAAGGAAGCCATCGCCAACGCTCTGAGCATCCTGCGCTCTCCTGACGTCGCGATCGCCGAAAAGCACAACGCGGCCAATGAAATCATAGAGTCCTGTCTTTGGGATAAATCGAAGAACCTTCTTACAATCACATACAGACTTATTTTTTAAAACATAATGATAGGCTATTGGAGTATGGTGGACCGGACGGTGAGCTTGCCGCCTCGTTACGATACCTCAGTCAACGATTTTCAATGATTACTCCGCAGGCAAAAGCAACTTTAAACGACATCGGCACGGAGGAGCTCGCACACCTTGAAATGATTGGGACGATCGTGAGGCAACTCACACAAGGCTTAAGTACCACGGAAATTGAAGAGAGCGGCTTTGGCGCGTTCTATGCCGATCATGACACGGCTGTCTATCCGGTAAGCGCGTCCGGAGTCCCATTTACTGCGGCATATATACAATCAAAGGGCGATCCGATAACGGATCTGTATGAGGATATGGCCGCCGAGCAAAAGGCCCGCTCGACCTATGAATATCTCATCCGCATGACCGATGACCCGGACGTCATCGGCCCGCTGAAATTCCTGCGTGAGCGCGAGATCGTCCACTTCCAGCGCTTCGGCGAAGCGCTCGGTATCGTACAGGACTATCTGGACCAGAAGCGGGTGTTTTGCCCGCAGACCGCATGCGAAAGCTGAGGTGAGAGCAAATGGACGAGACAAACGCTGCGCCTCAGCGCGGCTTTCGCACCCCGGAGCAGGCCATGAGCGGCCGGGGCGCAGTTTTCGAGCGCGGAAACACACGGGAAAACTGGCCCTACAGTCTCGGTGATTATCTGAAAGCTTATGTCGGGCGGCGCATGCGCGTCGGTTGTGTGCTGCCAAACGGGCATTACTTTGAAAAAGCCGGTGAGCTTGCCACTGTCGGTACAGATTTCATTGCTCTGCGCGGCAACAAGCCGGGTGGTCTTGTCCTGATCGACCTCGCCGCCGTGCGGGGCGTCGAAATCCTCTAGCATAAGTTAAGGCGCGGAGTGATCCGCGCCTTAGTTGCCCTCTTTCCATGGACGGGCCTTTCCATACCAGCCGTGGGCCTCCCAGTAGGCCGCATCGGGCGGGTTATCGACCTTTTTTCCCAGAATACGCATGACATTGAAAAAAGCACGGGTTTTAAAGCCGGGCTTGACATGACCGTCCCGTCGGCGAATTTCTGCCGCGAGCCGGTCCGTTTTTTTCTCGGCGGCTGCTTTCCGCTTTGCGGGCACGCCGTCCCAACTAATCGCGTTCACCGCAAGCCCGTAGCGGTAGATATGGCCCACACCCCAGAAATACAGACTGTCCGCCATGTCGCGGTTCGTGGTTTTCATACCGGCTCCGGCTGCTGTTGAGATGACGACGCCTTGCTTCCGAAACATAGACGGCTCCGGGCGGTGGACCATCCAGCGCCAGCCGTAGTGGTCGAGAAAGGCTTTCATCGAGCCGCTTGCGTGATAGACGTAGACCGGCGAGGTAAAAATCAGAACGTCTGCCGCGTCCATCGCCGCCGTGATCGGCTCCAGCTCGGCCGCATGCGGGCAGCGGGTGCGGTCGTCGATGATGCACTGCGCGCAGCCAAGGCAGAAATACGGGTAATCCCGCGGCAGGAAAAATTCCGTGATGTTTTCCGGCCCTGTCAGTTTATCCGCGAGCATGCGTCCGATGTGGTAGCTGCTTCCTTTGTGGTTCTGTCCGTTTACCATGACGACTTTCATTTTTCAGTGCCCCTTTCGACCGATGCGATAAATTGTATCACCTGCGGCTGCAAAAGAGAAGCCGTCCCAAAATGAAAAATCGGGCTCTGACACCGCCGCGCGCGTTTTTTGTAAAGAGCGGCAAAAGAAGCTTTGTATTTTTATCGGAAATGCCAAAGATACTGCGCATAATACAAGTAACAATGAAATCAAAAAGAGGGCTCCTGCAATGAGCAATCCTTTCAGCGCTTTAAAAACCAAAAACTTTCGCATCTACTGGCTCGGCATGGCCGTCTCAACGATCGGGACCTGGATGCAGAACATTGCCCAGCCGTGGCTCGCCTACAAGCTCACGGACTCGGCGCTGCGCATCAGTCTTGTCAGTGCGCTGCAATATCTCCCCATGCTGCTGCTTGCGCTTTTCGCGGGTGTTTTCGTAGACCGCGTCTCCAAAAAGAAAATTCTGCTCTTCACGCAGTCGGCTTCTCTCGGGATCGTTCTCGTGATCGCGCTGCTTGTGAGCAGCGGTACGATCCAATACTGGCACCTGCTCGTGGCGGCGGCGGCGCTCGGCTGTGTCAACACGCTCGACATGCCCGCACGGCAGGCGTTTTTGAATGAGCTTGTTCCGAAGGAAGAACTCATGGACGCCATCGCGCTCAACTCCGCCGTCTTCAACATGGCGCGCACGATCGGCCCTGCCGTCGCGGGCGTCGTGATGGAGTTCTGGGGCATCGCCGCCTGCTTCTATGGAAACGCACTGAGCTTTGCCGCGGTCGTCATCAGCTTGTTTTTCATTCACTCGAAGCCGAGCGTCCGGTCCCTTGGCGCGGCCCCGCGCTTTGCGGACATGAAACGGGACATTCTCGACGGCCTGCGCTACATGAAAGAGAAAAAAATTCTGCTGCTCACGCTCATGGGGCTCTTTACGATGGGCATTTTCGCGCTGAATTTCAGCGTCCTCGTCCCGGTGTTTTCAAAAACGGTCCTCGGTCAGGCGGAGAGCGGCTACGGCTTTCTGATGTCCTGCATGGGCATGGGCTCTTTCGTCGGCGCGATGCTCGTCGCGGTGCAGAGCAAGAAAAAGCCCACGAAGCTGGTGCTCTATGGGTTTCCCATTCTCTCGGGACTCTCCCTCATCGCGCTGGCGCTCACGCGCAGCTATGCGCCTGCCTGCGCCGCCATCGCCTTTGCGGGCTATTTCATCATCCGCTACACCGCGACCGCGAACTCTGTCCTCCAGACAAGCTCCGACCCGGAGCATCTGGGCCGCGTCATGAGCGCCTACACGCTGGTCTTTGCGGGTACGACGCCGCTCGGCAATCTCTTCGCCGGCTCCGTTGCGCAGCGCTTCGGCGCAGCGGCGGGCTTCCTCGCCTGCGGTGGCAGCCTTTTGCTCTTGCTCCTTCCCATCAATATCTACCGCGTACGTCTGTCCCGCACAGAGAAAATCGAACCCGAGGAATAACAAAAATACCGTAAATTTGCGCTTTTCCGTTTCTTATGTACGGCAGACACATTTTTTCTTGCATTTCTGCAAAGCGGTGATAAAATTGAAGCACTAATTTTTTTAAAAAGAAGGCATACCATGGACCCGAAAAAGAAAGCCATTTTACAAATGCTCGCCTGTGCCGCCCTGTGGAGCACGGCAGGAATTTTTATCAAGCTCGTCCCGTGGAACCCGTTCGTCATTGCGGGCTGGCGCAGCTTGATCGCAGCCATCGTGGGGATCGTCTACATGCGCACGCAAAAGCTCTCCTTTGTCTGGTCGCGGCACAGCCGCCTGGGCGGACTCTCGCTCGCACTGACCATGCTGCTTTTCGTGACCGCAAACAAAACGACGACCGCCGCCAACGCCATCGTCCTGCAATTTACGACTCCTGTCTTTATCGTGATCCTCTCCGCTCTGCTGTTCCGGAAAAAATTCCGCCCGGCGGACATTGTGACGGTCGTGCTGACCCTGGCGGGCATCTCCCTGTTCTTCTTTGACAAGCTCTCCGCCGGTCACCAGCTCGGCAATGTAATTGCGCTGAGCTCGGGCGTCACGTTCGCGTTTTACTACATCAGCCTCGGCGATTCGCCGGAGGGCGAGCGCATGAGCGCGATCTTGATTGCCGATGCGATGACCTTCCTCGTGGGTCTGCCTTTTACATTCACAACGCAGCCCGAGATCGCCCCCGTGCCCCTGCTGTTCATGCTTCTGCTCGGCGTCGTCCAGCTCGGCATCCCCTACGTTCTGCTCGCAAAGGCCGCCGAGCACTGCCCGCCGCTCGCCTGCTGTCTGCTCGGCGCGGTGGAGCCGCTTTTAAACCCGCTCTGGGTCTTTCTGCTTGACGGGGAAGCTCCCGGCCCCCGCGCCCTCGCCGGCGGCGCGGTCGTCATTCTGACCGTTACGCTGTGGTCCGTCTGGAAAGCAAAGCACCCCGAAACGGAGGCGCAGATCGAACAGTCGGTCGGTACATAAGCTTGTTGAAAAGGCGCGGGAGCTCCCCGCGCCTTTTTGTTGCCTTTTTCTAAAATCCAAATACACACTTGACAAGTACCGAGCATCTGCTATAATGAGGTTCAGTAAAATCTCTCAAACCTGTGAGGAAGAGAAGTACCCGGCACAAGCTGTTCCAAAGAGAGTCCGCGGCGGTGGAAAGCGGATGGGCGGCGGCTCGGCGAATGGGCTTCCGAGGGCGGCCTGAAAGGCGAAAGCCGAGTAGGAGCCGACGGGTCATCCCCTCCCGTTATCCGTCGGGGACACGCATGATGGTGCGTGTAGCGAGTGGACGCGAAAGCGTCAATTTGGGTGGTATCGCAGGAGCTTGGCTCTTGTCCCATAGTTGGGACGAGGGCTTATTTTTTTGCTCCAAAATCGGCTCCCGGCAAAGCCTCCATCACACCCAAATGAATGAAAAAACGATTTGGAGGAACAGAAAAATGAAAAAAACAAGCAAGCTCACAGCGCTCATTCTCGCGGCGTCTCTGGCGCTCGGTCTTTCGGCCTGCGGCGGCAAAACGGAAACTTCCCCTGCCGCATCTTCAGACGACTCCGCATCCGGTGAAAAGGTCAAGATCGGCATTTTGCAGTATGCTCCTCACGCGAGTCTCGACGACTGCTACAAGGGCATTGTCGAGGGTCTCAAGGCTGAAGGCTATGTCGACGGGGAAAACTGCGTCATCAACTTTGTAAACGGTCAGGGCGAGACCGAAACGAACAATCTCGCCGCGGCAAACTTTGTCTCGGAAGGCGACGATATCATCATCGCCATTGCGACCCCGGCCGCCACGGCGTGCTACGGCGCGGCGAAGGACAAGGGCATTCCCGTCGTCTTTTCCGCCTGCTCCGACCCCGTCGGCGCGGGCCTTGTAAGCTCTCTTGAAGCTCCCGGCACCGGTGCGACCGGCACCTCCGACAGTCTGAACTTCGACGGTCAGCTCAAGCTGATCCGCGCGATGATGCCGGACGCGAAAACCATCGGCGTCCTCTATACCACAAGTGAAGCCAACTCCGTCTCTCAGCTTGCAAAGCTCAAGGAGCTTGCTCCCAAATACGGCTTTGAGATCGTCGATGTCGGCGTAACGGACGCCTCCGAAGTCGCCACCGGCGCGCAGACCCTCGTTTCCAAAAAGGTCGACTGCATCAACAACCTCACAGACAATAACGTCGTCAACAATCTCTCCGTCGTGACGAACGCGACGAATGCTGCCGGCATCCCGATCTTCGGCTCCGAAGTCGAGCAGGTCGCAAAGTACGGCTGCGTCGCCTCCGAAACGCTCGATTACCTCGCGCTCGGCAAGACGACCGGCGAAATGGCCGCAAAAATCTTAAAGGGCGCCGACGTCAAGACCCTCCCGGTCTCCGTCGTCGCGGACTCGAAGCCGGTTTACTCGCTCAAAAACATGCAGGCCTTCAAGCTCACGCTCCCGTCCGAATACAGCACCGCAACGAACACGGACAGCGAAGGCTGAACAGCTCCTTTTTCTCCTCGGGGCCGGTCTTTACCGGCCCCTTACAGGCTTTTTTAAACTTCATTTGAAACGGATGTGGAAACCATGTCAACGACGCTGAGCCTCATTGAAACCGTCCTGCGAGAGGGCTTCATCTATTCTCTGATGGCGATGGGCGTTCTCATCACCTACAAAATCCTTGACTTCCCGGACCTTTCGGTGGACGGGACCTTCCCGCTTGGCGCGTGCGTCACGGCGGCGCTGATCGCGGGGGGCTGCAACCCCTGGCTCGCGTGTCTCGCGGCGGCGCTCGCGGGCGCGGCAATGGGCTGTGTGACGGGCCTTCTGCACGTGAAGCTCGGCATAACCGACCTTCTCTCCGGCATCCTTGTGATGACGGCGGCGTGGAGCGTGAACCTCATCATCACAGGCGGCAAGGCGATTTTGCAGTTTTTCAACCTGCCGACCATCTTCACTTCCGGTCCGGCGGCACTGCTGACCGGCCCGCTTGAGACGCACCGCCAGCTGATCGTTGCGTTTCTCCTCGCGCTCATCGTGAAACTGCTGCTCGACGGCTTTCTCAAAACGAAGTCCGGCCTTCTCCTGCGCGCGGGCGGCGACAACAGCCGCTTCGTGACCAGTCTCGGCCGGAATCCCGGCAGCGTCAAAATTCTCGGTCTTGCCCTCGGCAACGCCTGCACCGCGCTCTCCGGCTCCGTACTCGCGCAGGTGCCCCAAAACGCGGACATCAACGCAGGCAAGGGCATGGTCGTCATGGCGCTGGCCTCCGTCATCATCGGCACGGGCGTCTTCCGCCGCGTCGCTTTCATGAAAGCGACCACCATGGCTATGCTGGGCGCGCTTCTCTACAAGGCCTGTCTCCAGATCGCGCTTCAGCTCGGTCTGCCGGCAAGCTATCTGAAGCTTCTCATGGCGGTGCTGCTGACGCTCGCCATCGTCTCCCAGCGCATCGGTAAGAAAGGAGAGCCTGAAAATGCCTGATCCGTCTTTTGTGGAACTGCGGCACATCCGCAAGGTCTTTAATCCCGGCTCCGTCAACGAGTCTCTGCTTTTTGACGATTTCAATTTTTCTGTTGAGCGCGGACAGTTCCTCGCCATCGTCGGCTCGAACGGTAGCGGCAAGACGACGCTTTTAAACCTCCTCTGCGGCAGCTTGAAGCCCACTGCCGGGACCATCTCCATCGCAGGCCGGGACATCACGAAGATGCCGGAGCACAAACGCTCGGCTTTCATCGGACGGGTGTTTCAAGACCCGTCTGTCGGCGCGTGCGCTTCGCTGACGATTCTGGAGAACATGGCACTCGCGGACAACAAGGGACGCGCCTACAATCTCGCGCCGGGCGTGTCCAAAAAGCGCGAGGAATTCTATAAAGAGCAGCTCTCGCTTCTGCATCTCGGGCTTGAAGACAAGCTGGATATGCCGGTCGGCCTTCTCTCCGGCGGGCAGCGGCAGGCGCTCGCCCTGCTTTTATCGACGCTCACGCCCGTTGACCTGCTGATCTTGGATGAGCACACGGCGGCGCTCGACCCGAAGTCCTCCGAGAACGTCATGGAGCTCACGGAAAAGTTCGTCCGCGAGAAAAAGCTCACCGCCATCATGGTGACCCATAACCTGCGCCACGCCGTCGCCTACGGTGACCGTCTGGTGATGATGCATCAGGGGAACGTCGTCAAGGACGTCGCGGGCGCGGAAAAGGACGCTTGTCAGGTCGATGACCTCCTCAAGATCTTCAATGAGATCTCCATCGAGTGCGGCAACTAAATGCTTTGCGCCGCGGCCTGCAGGCCGCGGCGCTTTGCTTTTTTCTTAAACGGAAATCTCAAGTTCGCGGACCTTGACGCCGTCCCGGTAAACCTTCGCAAGATACAGTCTCCCCGCTTCGAGCGGGCCGAAGGCAAACGCCCCGTCGGCATCCGTTGTGACGGCGGAAACGAGCCGTCCCGCCGCCTGTCCGTCCGCCTCAAAGAGCAGAACAAAGGCGTTCTGCAGGGGCCGTTCTCCGTCTGTGACATGGCCGAAGATACCGCAGTCGTTATCCTCGCGCGCGGCCGCGACCGTGTGTATTTTTTCACCCGGCGACGGGCGAAAATAAAATTTAGCAAAAGCACTCACAGGCTGTGCCTCCCATCCTTCATTCGCAATCCATCATACGGCGGCGGCGGGGGATTTGTTCTTGACAAGCCCGCGCACAGTCGATAAAATATAAGGACCTGTACTATACAATATCAACGACATACGGTCCGGCCCCGCGCCGGACGGAGCGCCGATCGAAAGGAACGAAACTTTAACATGGCTGCTGATAAAAAGGTCGAACAGATCACCGATATGGAGGTCGATTTTGCCCAGTGGTTCACCGATGTGTGCACCAAGGCGGAGCTGGTCGATTACTCCGGCGTCAAGGGACTTTATATTCTCCGACCCTACGGCTACGCGATCTGGGAAAACATCATGGGCATTCTGGACGCGAAATTCAAGGAAACCGGGCACGAGAATGTTTCCATGCCGCTGCTGATCCCGGAGAGCCTTCTCCAGAAGGAAAAGGACCACGTCGAGGGCTTTGCCCCGGAATGCGCGTGGGTCACGATGGGCGGCAGCGAAGAGCTCACCGAAAAGCTCTGCATCCGTCCGACGTCCGAGACACTTTTCTGCGACCACTGGAGCCACATCGTCCACTCGTGGCGCGATCTGCCGTGTCTCTATAACCAGTGGTGCTCGGTGCTCCGCTGGGAGAAAACGACGCGTCCCTTCCTGCGCGGCCGCGAATTTCTCTGGCAGGAGGGCCATACGCTCCACGCCACCGCCGAGGAGGCTATCCATGAGACGGAGCAGCAACTCGAAACGTATGCGGACCTCTGCGAGCACTATCTCGCGATGCCCGTCGTCCGCGGCTGCAAGACCGACAAGGAAAAGTTCGCCGGCGCCGAGCGCACCTACACCATCGAGTGCATGATGCACGACCACAAGGCGCTGCAGTCCGGCACCAGCCACTATTTCGGGGACGGCTTCGCCCGCGCCTTCAACATCACGTTCTCCGACAAAGAAAACAAACCCGCCTTCCCGCACCAGACGTCCTGGGGTCTTTCGACCCGCATCATCGGCGGCATCATTATGACCCACGGCGACAACAACGGCCTTGTCCTTCCGCCGAAGGTCGCGCCGATCCAGGTCATCGTCATCCCGGTCGCGAGCCACAAGCCCGGCGTCACCGAAAAGGCGGACGAGCTGATCTCCCGGCTGAAAGCTGCCGGCCTGCGCGTGCGCGGCGACTTCTCGGACAACCGTCCCGGCTGGAAATTCGCGCAGTACGAAATGAAGGGCGTGCCCCTCCGCATCGAGATCGGTCCGAAGGACCTTGAGGAGGGTCACTGCGTTGCCGTCCGCCGCGACAACGGCGAGAAGATCGTCGTCCCGCTCGACGAGCTCGAAGTGCGCGTCCCGCAGCTTCTGGACGAGGTACAGACGGGCATGTATGAAAAAGCCAAAAAGAACCTCGATGAACACACCTATACCGCCACATCGCTCGACGAGGTCAAGGCCATCGCCGAAACCGAAAACGGCGGCTTCATCAAGACCATGTGGTGCGGCGATCTCGCCTGCGAAGTGGCGATGAAGGAGCAGGCCGGCGTCACCTCCCGCTGCATCCCCTTTGCGCAGGAGCATGTCGGCGACGTCTGCCCGGTCTGCGGCAAGCCCGCAGAAAAGATGGTCGTTTGGGGCGTGGCATACTGATCAAACATTCTGCTCAGGCAGCAAAAGAGCGCCGGTTTCTTCAGAAACCGGCGCTCTTTTCAATATCCTGTTTTAAGGCATCGTCGCGACCGCGGTGGCGAGAGCGTTTATAAGCATATGCAGGAAAACGGGCATCCAGATGCAGTTGGTCTTATCGTAGAGCCACGCAAGCGCATAGCCCGCCGGGAGATATTCGAGCATATAAAGGAGCGCCATCGCATCGCCCTGCGCGAGCGCGTATTCCCAGACATGATAAAATGCGAAAAGGAGCATCGACAGCAGGTAGGCAAATGTCTTGTGCCTCATGCGAAGGGAACCAAAGCACACGCCGCGAAACAGCGTTTCCTCCAGTAGCGGCGCCAAAAACACAGTCAGGCCCATCATCGCCTTCGGGTACTGCTGCACGAGAGAGTCTACCGACTCGTTGTTCGGGTTCGCGGCCCTGTCCCCAAGCAGGAGGAAGATCAGAACCGCCGCAAGATAGGTCAGCAGCATACAGATGACATAGGCCAAAAAGAACGCCAGCGCGTTTTTCGCCCAGTTGTCCCAGAGGATGTCATAGCCCATGCGCAGATAGCGCCAGAATACGAGCAGGCAGAACACAAAGCCCAAGGCATAATAGCCGACCGTAAGATACAGTTCGTTTCCGCCGTTGGGTGCATATCGCAGATACATCGCCGCGAAGAGCGGCAGCACAAAGATATGCAGCGGCAGATAGATCCAGCCGGCGATGCGCTGCGGCTTCGAGGTCGTGTCGAGGAAGCCGGTGACAATGATCTTCAAGCGTTCACCTTCTTTTTAAGCTCATAGAGGAAGTTCATTGCCTCGATGGGCGTCATGGTGTCCAGACTCGCCTCGCGCACAAGGCGCTTGATCTCGTCCGAGCCGACATCCGTGAAGGATAGCTGTCCCTCGTCCGAAGCGCTCTTTTCCGCGCGCACGACGGCGGGCTGCTTTTCCTCAAGCTCCTTGAGACAGGCCTTCGCGCGCGCAATGACCGCGTCCGGCACACCCGCGAGCTTTGCGACCTCGATGCCATAGCTGTCATCGGCGGCGCCCCGGACGATCTTCCGCAGGAAGATCAGCTCTCCGCCGCGCTTTTTCGCTGTGATGTTGTAGTTCCGCACGCCGGGCAGTGTGTCCTCAAGCGCGGAGAGCTCATGGTAATGCGTGGCAAACATGGTCTTCGCGCCGAGCTTTTTGCGATCGGCACAGTATTCAAGCACCGCGCGGGCGATCGCCATGCCGTCATACGTGGAGGTACCGCGGCCGATCTCGTCGAGGATGAGCAGGCTGCGCTGCGTCGCGCTCTTTAAGATGTCCGCGACTTCCGTCATTTCGACCATAAATGTGCTGCGTCCGCCCGCGAGGTCATCCGATGCGCCGATGCGCGTAAAAACGCGGTCCACAACGCCGATGGTCGCGCTCTTTGCCGGGACATAGCCGCCCATCTGCGCCATGAGGACGATGAGCGCCGTCTGGCGCATGTAGGTCGATTTACCGGCCATGTTCGGCCCCGTGATGATGGCCACGCGGTCATCGGCAGTGTTGAGAAAGACATCGTTCGGAACAAAGAGCGTGTCCGTCTGCGTGAGCTCGACGACCGGGTGCCGCCCGGCCTGAATATCCAGCGTGCCGGAGAGATCGACCTCCGGCATCGTGTACGCGTTTTTGACGGCAACCTCCGCCAGCGAACACAGGGCGTCGAGCGAGGCGATCGCGTCGGCAGCGGCCTGGATGCGCGTGACTTCGGCGGCGACGCGCCTGCGCACCTCGTCGAAGCAGCGGTATTCAATGTCCGCAATGGAGTCGCGCGCGGTGATGAGCGTATTTTCAAGTGCCTTGAGCTCTTCGGTGTAAAAACGCTCGCTCGTCGAGAGGGTCTGACGGCGGATGTATTCTTCCGGCACGTTTTCCGAAAACGCGCGCGGAATGTCGATGTAGTAGCCGAAGACGCGATTGTAGCCGACCTTCAGCTTTTTGATGCCGGTACGCTCGCGCTCGCGCTGTTCGAGTTCAGAGATCATCTGCGCGCCGTTGTCGCGGACATTGCGGAGCCGGTCGACCTCCTCGGAGTAGCCCGTGCGGAGGATGCCGCCCTCGCGGACCGAAAACGGCGGCTCGTCGCAGATCGCGCGCTCGATGAGCGCCGAAATTTCCGCAACCGGGTCGGTGGCGGCGATCTCTTGAAGCTCGCGGCTCTTTTTCCCGTCGAGCAGCTTTGAAAGTGTCGGCAGCGCCGCGCAGTAGCGCCCGAGGGCCTGCAGATCGCGCCCGTTCGCCGTACCGTACACGGCGCGGCCCACAAGGCGCTGGATGTCACCGATGTCGCGGAGCGTTTCGATGAGCTCTCCGCGCGTGACATTGTCTTCAACTAGCTCCTGCACCGCGCTCTGGCGGCGGCGGATCGCCGTCGGTGAGAGGAGCGGACGCTCGACCCAAGCGCGCAGAAGCCGCCCGCCCATGGGCGTTTTCGTCTTGTCGAGCACCCAGAGAAGACTGCCCTTTTTTTCGCCCGTTCGGAGATTTTCCGTGAGTTCCAGATTGCGGCGCGTTGTGTAATCGAGCTCCATGTAGCGTCCGGCGGAGAAAATGTCGAGGGTGTTGATGTGAGAAATGTCAAATTTCTGCGTTTCGATGATGTAGCTGAGCAGTCCCCCAACGGCGCATACCGCCGCAGGCTCTCCCCCGAGACCGAGCGCGTCGACGTCTGCAGCGTTGAAGTGCTCGCAGGCAGACGCGGCGCTTTCCATGTAGTCAAAACGCGTGCTGCCGTCTTCGAGCATACATTCGAGCTTCTTCGTGAGAAAATCGCAAAGCTGCTCGTTTTTCTGCGCGCCGGCGCTCAGTACGGCTTCGCGCGGCAGAAAGCGGGAAAGCTCGTTCTGAACATGGTGAAGCGGATCCTCCGCAAACGCGGAAACGCAGAATTCGCCGGTCGAGACATCGCAGAACGCCGCCGCGCCAGCCGTTTCGTCGAGGTAAACGGAGCAGACGTAGTTCGAGCGTCCCTCCTCCAGCATGGAGCTCTCTGTGACCGTTCCGGGCGTGATGATGCGGATAACGTCGCGGTCGACCAGTCCCTTTGCAAGGGCCGGGTCTTCGAGCTGCTCGCAGATCGCGACCTTATATCCCTTTTGGATAAGACGGGCGATGTAGGCTTCGCAGGAGTGGTAAGGAACGCCGCACATGGGCGTGCGCTCCTCCGGATTTTCAACGCTGCGGTCCCGCGTCGTCAGGGCCAATTCGAGTTCGCGCGAGGCCGTGATCGCGTCCTCGTCGAACATCTCGTAAAAGTCGCCTAGGCGAAAAAAAAGCAGGCAGTCGCCGTACTGGGCCTTGATACGTTTATATTGTTTTTTCATGGGCGTTAGCTCTGCCATGGTTCTGCCTCCAAAAAACATTTCTGATGCGCGGCGCGGAGCGCAGGGCCGTCACAGCCCCTGTGCTTCAGATCAGCTCGCCCCGCAGCGCCCAGGTGTTGCAGTCTGTGATCCTGACCTCCGCAAAGGTCCCGATCCGCGTTTCCGGCGCCGCAACGCGGACGAGCCGCCCGCCCAGCGTCCGGGATGTGAGGATCCCCGGCTCCCGGTCCTTGCCGTCGAAAAGTACGCGCTCGGTCTTGCCGACATAGGCGCGGTGCTTTTCCTCGGAGATACGGTTTTGCGTTTCAACAAGGCGTTCAAAGCGCGCCTGCTTTTCGTCATGCGTCGTCGTGTCCTCCATTGCCGCCGCCTTCGTACCGGGGCGCGGCGAGTAGAGGAATGTGAACATCGCGTCATAGCGCACGCGCTCGATGAGCCTGAGGGTGTCGGCAAAGTCCTCCTCCGTCTCGCCGGGAAAGCCGACGATGATATCCGTCGTGAGCACGACGTCCGGCACATATTCGCGCAGCTTATCGACCTGTGCAAGATATTTTTCGCTGTCGTAGTGCCGGTTCATGGCCTTTAAAATGCGGTCACTGCCGGATTGCAGCGGCAGATGCAGGTGCTTTTCGCACTTTTCGCAGTCGCGCATTGCGGCAAAAAGCGCCTCTGTCGCGTCCTTCGGGTGCGAGGTCATAAAGCGCACGACAAAATCTCCGTCAATGGCGCAGATCTCGCGCAGAAGCGAGGCAAAATCCGTCCCGCCGCCGAGGTCCTTGCCGTAGGAATTGACGTTTTGACCGAGCAGGGTGATGTCTTTATAGCCTGCGG
Source organism: Oscillospiraceae bacterium (assembly GCA_050943775.1). Taxonomy (GTDB): domain Bacteria; phylum Bacillota; class Clostridia; order Oscillospirales; family Oscillospiraceae; genus UBA2658. The sequence continues at coordinate 7,472 of JBMNPV010000007.1, read as the reverse complement.
CGACAAGCTCTCTCGCCTCTTCCAGGATCTTCTCCGGGCGGCGCGAGCGTTCGCGATCGCGCGTGTAGGGCACGATGCAGTAGGTGCAGAAGTTGTTGCAGCCGTTCATAACGGTGAGCCACGCCTTGACGCGGTCAGACCGCAGGTGCGGCACGCCCTCGGCAACGCAGCCGTCGCCGCCGCCGGGAACGAAAACACGCTTTTTGCTTGCCAGCACCTCCGTTAAAAGCTCAGGGAATCTCCAGATCTCATCCGGCCCGAAAACGAGGCTCACGAACGGAAACGAGCGCTTGATTTTGTCAACGACCTCCGGCTGCTTTGCCATACAGCCGCAGAGCGCGATGATCTGCTCCGGCTTCGCCTTTTTCGTGTGCGTGAGCGCGCCGAGGTTTCCGAACACGCGCTGCTCTGCGTGCTCGCGGACGGCGCAGGTATTGAGGATGATGACGTCCGCCCTGCCTTCGTCGTCCGTCATCTCATAGCCCGCCGCCGAGAGCCAGCCGCGGAGCTTTTCGCTGTCCTCTTCGTTCTGCTGGCAGCCGTAAGTGTCGACGAAGGCATAGCGCGGCGCGGACGCTGCCGCCTTCATCTTCGCGCAGAGCGCAAGCTGTTTTTCGATCTCCGGCTGAGGTATTTCGCTTCTCATCATGTTCCATCCTTATACGGGGCATTTTTTCGTAATAGAGATATAATATCATTTCAATATAGCTTTTTCAAGAATTTTACGATATAATAGCCGTAAACGGAGTCGTGCTGCCGCGCGTATTCCGGCATTGCCGCCGGCGCGCAGAGTCAAAGACAGCACGAAAGACTTCCGCTGTCCGCAGCGCGTTTGAACCATCAAAGAAAGGACCGTCGAACATGCCCGATATCAAGCTCCTCTCCCCGCACGTCGCAGACCTCATCGCAGCGGGCGAGGTCGTCGAACGTCCGGCCTCCGTCGTCAAGGAGCTGTGCGAAAACGCTTTTGACGCGGGTGCAAAAAACGTCACCGTCGAGATACGCGGCGGCGGCACCGCGCTCATCCGCGTAACAGACGACGGCAGCGGGATGCTTCCCGAGGACGCAGGCGTCTGTTTTTTGCGCCATGCGACGAGCAAGCTGCAAGACGAGCGCGGGCTTGAGGCCATCGGTACTTTTGGTTTCCGCGGCGAGGCGCTTGCCGCGATCTCGGCCGTTTCCCGCATCGAGCTTACAACGCGCAGGCGCGGCGAGTCCGAGGGCGTTCGTATGATCGTCGACGCGGGCGACATCGAAGCGATGGACGCTTTCGGCTGCCCGGAGGGCACGAGCATGAGCGTCCGTGACCTCTTTTTCAATACGCCCGCCAGACGCAAATTTCTCAAGACCGACCGGGCCGAGTCCTCTGCCTGTCAGGCGGCGGCGCTGCGCTGCGCGCTCGGCAGGCCGGACGTCTCGGTGCGTTTCCTGAAAGACGGCGAGGAGGCCTTCTTCACGCCCGGAGACGGAAAGCTCGTCTCCGCGGTGTACAGTCTGCTGGGTCGTGAAACGGCGCTGGATTTCTTGGAGCTTTCCGGTGAAAACGAATGTGTCTCCGTTTCCGGCTTTCTCTCCTCCCCCCGCGCGGCGCACGGCAGCCGCGCAAAGCAATTTTTCTTCTGCAACGGGCGGCCCATCCGCTCGCAGCTGCTGCAGGCCGCCGTCGAACAGGCCTACAAAAACACGCTTCTGACCGGGCGCTTTCCCGCCTGCGTCGTCTATCTCACGCTCTCCCCCGCCGCGGTCGATGTGAACGTTCACCCGGCAAAAACCGAGGTCAAGTTCCGCGACGAGCGCAAAGTCTTTGACACCGTATATTTCGCGGCCATCTCTGCGCTCGAAGCCGCCCGCGCCCCCGCGCCGCGAGTCTCCGCACAGCCATCCGCCGCCGCAAGTCCGAACAAGGACTTTTACAAAACCATGCGTGCGGACGAGTTCCGCGAAACATACGTCGCCCCCGCCGCTCCAAAGACTGGCAGCCGCACACCGGCCCCCGCGCCGCGCACCGCGCCGGAAAGGGGCACCATCGTCTGGAATCGTTCTCCCCCCGCTTCCGACCGCCGCGTATGCGAGAGCGAAACGCCCTACACACGCTCAGCACCCGAAGCTGCGCGGCCGCGCGTGCCGCCGAAGTCCGCGCCGCCGCCCGTGGCCGCTCCGGAGGCCAGGACGCTTGGATCCGCTCCCGCAGTCTCCGCTCCGCTCGCGGAGGCCGCGCCGGACTTCCGTGTCATCGGCGAGGCGATGCGCACTTACATCCTCGTCGAAAAGGGCGACGATCTCATTTTGATCGACAAACACGCCGCACATGAGCGCATGATCTTCAACAAACTCAAGGCACAGGGACACGAGATCATGTCCCAGTCTCTGCTGGTCCCGGTCACGCTGAACCTGCCGGCAGAGGATGTGGATCTGCTCGAAGCCTGCTCCGACAAGCTTGACAAGCTCGGCTTTGAGATCGAGCCTTACGGAACGGACAGCGTCGCCGTCCGGGCGGTCCCGGCGGAAACGGATCCGGGAGATGTCCCCGCGATGGTGGAGGAGATTTGCGAAAAGCTCCGCAAAAACGCAAGGCTCTCCGAGGATGACGCGCTCGACGACATTCTCCACACCGTCGCCTGCAAGGCCGCGATCAAGGCCGGCTGGCGGACGGACGAGAAGGAGCTTGAGACCGTGGCAAGTCTTGTGCTCTCGGGCGAAGTGCGCTACTGCCCGCACGGGCGGCCCGTTTCTTTCACGCTCACAAAAAAGCAGCTCGACAAGGAGTTTTCAAGAATCGTATGACGGAAACAGCACCGAAAATCCTGGTGATCACCGGTCCGACCGCAACAGGAAAGACGGCGGCGGGCGTTCTGCTTGCAAAGGAATATAACGGCGAGGTCGTTTCGGCGGACTCGATGCAGGTCTACCGGGGCATGGACATCGGCACCGCGAAGGCCACAAGCGAGGAGATGCAGGGCATTCCCCACCACATGCTCAACGTTGCCGACCCAGCAGAGGACTACAGCGTCGCACGCTATGTCAAGGAGGCGGACGCCTGTGTGCAGGACATTCTTGCGCGCGGAAAGCTTCCGATCCTCGTCGGCGGCACGGGGCTCTACATCGACTCGCTTATCGCGGGTCGGGACTTTGGCAAGGGCGCGCCTGACAGGGGGCTGAGGGACAAGCTCAATGAAAGATACGACCGTTTCGGCGGCGAGGCTCTGCTCGCAGAGCTTGCAAATGTCGACCCGGCCCGTGCTTCGAAGCTCTACCCTGCGGACAAAAAGCGCATTGTCCGCGCGCTGGAGGTCTTTTACTCGACGGGACAGACCATCACGGCGCACGACGAAGCGACGAAAAAGCTGCCCCCGCGCTACCGCGCCGCGTGTATCGCGCTGAGCTTTGCCGACCGCACGGCGCTCTATGCGCGCATTGACAAACGTGTGGATGTCATGGTCGACGCCGGTCTTTTCGATGAGGTCCGCGCTCTGCTTGAGTCCGGAGTACCCGCCGACTGCACCGCGATGCAGGCTATCGGCTACAAGGAGACCGCCGCCGCTCTGCGCGGCGAGCTCTCGCCGGAGGACGCCGTGGACCGCATCAAGCGGGAATCCCGGCGCTACGCCAAACGTCAGCTCACATGGCTGCGCGCCAAACCGGGGCTGCACTGGTTTTTGTGGGATGAATTGCAGAATTGGTCGGATTTTCGACAAAATTCGTCAGCGTTTTTGTGCACAAACGGATTAAAATAACAATTGAACACAGTGCTTCGGGCTACCGCAGCGTTTTTGTTCAATATTACTATTTATTGGGGCGAAAGATCGTGCTAAAATCAGCGCATACGGATACTGCCGCATCCGCGCTGACGGAGATGTGCCCGCGATCTGCATTCTTTTTTCGCTCCGAGAGGGAGATGCGCCAATGCAAAAGACACAGAACATTCAGAACACTCTGCTCAATCAGATCCGCCGAGAAAAGCAGACGGTGACTTTCTTTCTGATGAACGGCTTTCAGCTTAAGGGCGTCGTCAAAAGCTTCGACAATTTTGTCGTGATCCTCGAAACCGACGGCAGACAGCAGATGATCTACAAACACGCGATTTCAACGATCGTACCTTCCAGCTATGTTGACTTGCAGGGTCTCAGTGAACATATCGACTGAGTCTACATAGTGCGGTCCCGAAAAGGAGACTTGCCAATGAAACGAACGGACACGCTTACAAAGCTTGTATCATTGCTCCTTTTCGGGGCCTTACTCTGTTATTTGGGGGTCTACATCGTCCGTGCCCTCAAAAGCGGCGTCCGAACCGCTCCGGCGGTCTATGTCACGCTTGCGGAAACCGTCCCGGCCCCGGGCATCGTCGTTCGGAACGAAACGCTCATTAATAGCGGCGAGAAATACCTCTCTGTCGTTGCCGAAACCGGCAAGCTGCTCGCAAAAGGCGAGACCGTCGCCGTTACCTACTCAAGCGAGGAGGCGCTCTCCCGTGCGGCGAAGATCAAGGAGCTTGAAAGCCAGAAGACCTACATCCGTGCTGTTCTCGAGGGTGCGCAGGACGCGGAGAACCTCTCCGACCGGGACAGCGCCGTCCGCTCTGCCGTGACCGATCTTGCCGCCGCCGCCGCACGGCATGAAACGGACGAGCTCTCCGCCGCAGCCATCACGCTCTCGTCCCTCGTCATTTCCAGTTCAAACGTCGAGGCGACGCAGGCCCAGCTCGACGCCGTGCAGGCCCAGCTCGACAGTCTCAACGCAAGCGCCTCGCACGATACCGTCGCGATCACAGCCCCCGCCGCCGGCCTGTTTTCGGCCGCGGCGGACGGTTACGAATACATCACCCCCGAAAAGCTCGCGGAGCTCACGCCGAGTGCGCTCAAGAAGCTTGAGGAGTCGCCCGAGACCGTCTCCGAAAATGTTCGCGGAAAGCTCTGCGATCCCTACCAGTGGTATTTCGCCGCGACCATCCCCGAAAAGGACGCGGCAAAGCTCAAAACCGGCGGCAGCGCGACGCTGAGCTTCGGACGCTACAGCAGCGCGCCCTTCAAAATGCGCGTTGTCTCGATCGGACAGGCATCCGGCGGTCGCTGCGTGGTCGTCTTTCGCTGTACGAAATCCCCCGCGGACATGCTCTCTGTCCGGCGGACCACGGCAGAACTTGAATTCAACAGGCACGAGGGCATCCGCGTGCCGAAGGAAGCCGTTTTGAAAGACGGCGACGGGACCTACATCTTCACGCTCACGGGGATGCAGGCCGAGAAAAAATATGTGGAGATCTCTTATGAGACCGACGACTACTACCTCGTCAAAGTTTCTGAGGATGCCGGTGGTCTGCGCGTCGGAAATGAAATCATTCTCAGTACAAAGGGCGTGACGGACGGCAAGGTTCTCCGCGACCGCTGAGCGCCCGCCAAAGGAAGAAACACAACATGAGCATTACCGAAAACGTAAAAACCGTACAGTCCCGCGTTGCGGCGGCGGCCCGCGCAGCCGGCCGCGATCCGGCAGAGATCACGCTTGTTGCCGCAACGAAAATGAACGACGCGGAAAAGGTCCGGGAGGCGATTGCCGCGGGCATCCGCGTGTGTGGCGAAAACCGCGTTCAGGAGCTCCGCGAGAAAAACGAAGCCGGTGCTTACACCGGCGCGTCGCTCCACTTCATCGGAACGCTCCAGAAAAACAAAGTGAAATACCTCGTCGGCGTCTGCGATCTCATTGAGTCCGTAAGCTCCGTCGAGCTTCTCGAGTGCATTTCGGAACGGGCGCAGAAGCGCGGTCTTGTGCAGGATGTCCTACTCGAGATCAACATTGCGGGCGAAGCCTCAAAATCGGGGCTTGACCCCTCGCTGCTGCCCGCCGTTCTGGAAAAAGCAGGCGCCCTTTCCGGCATTCGTGTGCGCGGACTCATGGCAATCCCCCCCATTGCGGTGGAAAAAGGGGAAAATCGCGCCTGGTTCGCCCGAATGCATCAGCTTTTTGTTGACAATTCGGCAAAAAAATACGATAATATCAGCATGGATTTTTTGTCTATGGGTATGAGCGGCGATTTTGAGGACGCCATTGCCGAGGGTGCGAACATAGTCCGCGTCGGCACGGCGATCTTCGGCGCGCGCCCCTATCCCCCGAAGGAAAACTGATTCCTGTGCTTCATGCGCTTTAGAATACACGGCAACTACTTCCCGGCTGCGCGGTCGGTCCGCGCGCCGCGAAGGGAAAGGTTACGATCATGGGTCTTTTTGACGAGCTGAAAAAGCTCACCCGTCCATACAGTAGTGAAGAATACGACGAGTTCGGCGACGAATACGCGGAAGCGCCCTCCGAGCCGCGCGCTCCCGCAGCCGCTCCGGAGCCACAGCGGCGTTATGCCGCCCCGCCGGCAGAGCGGCGCAGCAATCCTTTCTCCGATTACGATGCCGCCCCCCGCACGATACCCACTCGCCATGACAAGGTCGTGAGTCTCGGCGGCGGGCAGCAGGCGCAGGTCGTTCTCGTCAAGCCTGAGCGCTTCGAGGCGGCGGCAGAGATCGCCGACCACATCCGTGAGCGCCGCAGTGTTGTTCTCAATCTTGAAGAAGCACCGAAAGACATCGCCCGCCGGCTTGTGGACTTCCTTAGCGGCGTTGCCTACGCACTCGACGGCAAGATCGGCAAGGTCGCCGCGAACACCTACATTCTCACGCCGAACAACGTCGACGTCATGGGCGATCTCATGGACGAACTCGGCAGCAGCGGCGTTTATCTCCGCTGAAAGCAATAGAGATCCGTTCATCCCACGAAGAGCGGCGTCCCCGGGACCGCGCTTCCGACATAAAGAAAGGGCTTTAGGATATGCTGACACCTCAAAATTTCAGAGAAAAGACCTTTGATAAGGCAATTTTCGGCGGATACGACATGGCCGCTGTTGACGACTTTCTCGACGAAGCCGCCAACGATTACTCCGCGATTGCCAAGGAGAACATGGTCCTGAAGAGCAAAATGAAGGTCCTCGTCGACAAAATTGAGGAATACAGGACCACGGAGGACACCATGCGTCAAACGCTTCTCTCCGCGCAGAAGCTTGCCGCCCAAATCGAGGCAGACGCGCGCGCGAAGGCGAACGAGATCATCGAAAGCGCCAAGGCCGAGTCCGAACGCATCACCCGCGAATCCTATGCACAGCGCTCGACCGAGGAGGCGCGCCTGCTTGAAGCCAAGCGCGAGAGCACCAAGTATATCGAGAATATGCGCGCACTCTGCTCGCGTCAGCTCGATTTCCTCGACAGCCTGCAAAGCTTGAAGCTGGAGGACATGCAGACGGCACAGCCTGAAAAGGCAAAGCAGTTCGACGAAACGGTCCGCAGCATCGAGAGTTCCGTTGAAAAGCTCGCTCCGGGCGAAGGTGAAAAGCCCGTCCGCGAGACCGTTAGCGAGGCGCCGTCCGGCGGAGCGGACGAACCGACCCGTCTTTTCTCTGCACCGGCTGGCGGTCAAACCGGTCCACAGGCGCAGGGCGG
>JBMNPV010000006.1:0-50027 GCA_050943775.1 Oscillospiraceae bacterium | reverse complement strand
TGTTCCTCAGTCTGCTGCTGCACCTGCACCGGCGTCTGTTCCTCAGTCTGCTGCTGCACCTGCACCGGCGCTTGTTCTTCGGCCTGCTGCTGCACCTGCTCCGGCGCCTGCGCCTCGACCGGCGGCTCCTGTATCGGCCTGTGCTCCTCGGTCTCTTTCGGCTTCTTTTTATCCGTTTCTTCAACGATCAGAGCTTTGTCGTCCTGTTCTTTCTTTTTTGTGGCCTGCTTTTCGGCTTCTTCCGCTTCCCGTCTTTTGCGCGCTTTTTCCGCTTCCTTCACCCGCCGTTCACGGGTCTGCTCTTCCTCCACGATATCCTCCCACGTGAGGGAACGCGTGAACTGATAGCTGCGGACAACGGTGCTGTGCTGCGGGAGGGTCCTTTTTTCCTCAGCCGGCCGTTTGGAGTCGGTCTTAGAGGTCTTTTTCTCGCTGCTTGTTTTCGTTTCTTTCGGCATAGTTGCTACCTCCGCTCCGTATTGCCATCCGGTCGTATGCCGGGCTCCCGCGCGCCGTACATCCCCATCCAAAATCCGGTACGCTGTATTTGTATTAAAAATAGCATAAGCAGACAGCAAAGTAAACGCCGCACTTCGTCAATTTAAACATTCTTTAGAAAAGTCAAAAGGCCGCATGCAGACAGTTTGTCGGCTTGCGGCCCTTTGGACATTGTGTTTTATTTGTGCAGGATCGGAGAGAGCTTTTTGTAGATCAGAAAAGTGATAAGCACATCAATGAGTCCCTTGACAAGTGTGAACGGGAAGTTGAAAATCAGCAGACACTGCCAGAGATCTTTTACGCTCGGCAGAATTACCTGATACATGGACACGATCGCGTCAGTCGAGAAGTTGAGGACGCTGCCGTAAAGCGGATAGATAAGGTAGTAGTTGACCGGCAGACACACAACCGCCATAACGACGGAGCCGGTAATGGAGGCGATGATCGCGCCCTTGCGGGTCTTGTCCTTTTTGTAAATGAGACCCGCCGTAAAGACGAAGGCCGCGCCGAGAATGAAGTTTGAAAGCTCGCCGATCATGGCGGAACTCGACGCCGGCAGGTGCACAAGGTTCTTGATGAGCTCTGTCGCGACGCCGTACACCGGGCCGAGGCTGAATGCCGCCAGCAGCGCCGGAAGGTCCGAGAAATCAAACTTGATGAACGCGGGCATGAGCGGAATGGGGACTTCGATGTATTGCAGGATGAAGGCGATGGCGGACAGCAGCGCCGTGACGGTGATCTTGTGCGACACGGGCTGCGTCGAACGATTGGAAATGCTGCTCATAGAAAAACACCTCGAAAATAATGTAACACCTGAAAAACGTCTTGTCTTTCAGGTGTCAATATCAACCGAGGGTGCGCCCGGGCGCGCAAAAAGCGCCCTGATATTTTGACACATCTTCTTCCATCCAGACTGTAACTGTTGGTCCCGGAGTTGCACCGGGTCTTGCGCGAAAGCGCTCGCGGACTTTACCGCCAATCGGGAATTTCACCCTGCCCTGAAGACATGACCTATTCAAATGTCCGCATTTAGTTTATGACGGCTTTGCCCACTTGTCAACACCCAAAGGCAAGTTTCTGCCATGCTTTTGCAAACCGTGCCGCATAATTTCCGCGCTGACTGCTCACAATAGGCGCGAGGTGATTTTTATGGCAAAAGCCGGTATGAGACGGCCCGATATTTCCGCGTCCGAAGCGAAGATCAAGCAGGCCAAGAAGAAAAACGAGACGCCCGACACGCAGAACTGCAAAAACTGCAAGGACGGCTCCACAAAGGACTGCAAGTAAGCACGCAGTCTTTCCGTTTACGGAGCGCAGAGGCCAAACGGCCCTGCGCTCTTTTTTCTCCGCTTGACAATACGGCCTCAAAGCGTGATAATCAGTGCCTAGAACACAAACGGAGAAATGGACAGATGAACGAAAAAGCTTACGAATACTTAAACCGCAACCGTCTGCATCATATTGACATGCTTCAGTCGCTCGACCGGGGCATCGCGGATGTGCTCTATGCCGAGGAGGACGGCGTACTGCTCTATAACCGGCCCGGCTGGGTCTACATGTTCTCAACGGAGTCAGACGAAGCGTTTGAAACCATGTGCGGGCTGATGAAAGACCCCTCCGTCGTCGAGATCCACCAGACAAAGTATATGTCCGCACTTCGGGAACGCTATGACCTTGTGGGGGACATGGTCTGCTGGCAGGTCGCCTACCTGCACAAAACCCCGCCGGAAGTTCCCGTGCCATCCGGCTTTGAAATCAAGCCGCTGTCGCCGGACCGGGTCGAATTCGTCGCCGCGCACTATGAGCAGGAGCAGGACATAGACTATCTGCGGGAACGCATCGAGGCCGGTATGCTCGGCGCGTTCAAAGACGGCGAGCCTGTCGGCTTCATCGGCACGCACTCGGAGGGCTCGATGGGGATCTTGCAGATCCTGCCGGAATATCAGCATCAGGGCCTCGGCATCGCGCTCGAAGCGGCAATGATACGCTTCGAGCTTCAAAAAGGCCATATCCCTTACGGACAGCTCTTCACCAACAACGCGCGCAGCCGCTGCCTGCAGGAAAAGATCGGCATGACCTTTGCTGACGGCAACATTGCTTGGATGTTCAAAGACGAATAAAAAAAGAGGCCTTTCGGCCTCTTTTTGATTATCCCAAGGAGCGGAAACGCTCCGGCTTCGGTCGGTATTTGATGCCGGAGACCAGACCCATCGCGGCAAAGACCGCGACGAGGGACGAACCTCCGTAGCTAAAAAACGGGAGCGTGACGCCGATGACCGGCGCAACGCCGATGCACATGCCGATGTTTTCAAAGGTCTGGAAGATGAGCCACGCCGCAACGCCGAAGCAGATGAGCATGCTCATGGTATTCTTCGCGCGCATACCCACTTTGATGCAGCGGAAGATGATCAGCAGCAGCAGGGCGATCACCGCAAGGCACGCGATCATGCCGAGCTCCTCGCCGACCACGGAAAAAATGAAGTCTGTCTGCTTGGCGGGCAGCGCGCCGGACTGCGTCTGGCGGCCGTTATAAAGGCCGGTTCCGGTGAGCTGGCCGCTCGCGAGAGCGATCTTGCTCTGGTTTGCCTGCCAGCGGATGCCCAGTCCCGACGGGTCGATGGTCGGGTCGTAGGGCGCGAGAATCCGGTCGCGGTAACGCTGGTTTAAAACATGCGTCCAGAAGAAAGGCGTCACTGCCGCGATGCCCGCAAGGCCCACGATAAACCAATAAAACTTCAATCCCGCCACAAAGAGCATGACGATGAAGATGAAAAGGTAAACAAGCGCGCTGCCCATGTCCTTCGACACCGCAACGATCAAGCCGATGGAAAACAGGCAGTTGCACAAAAGCAGCAGCACGGAGAGCGGCGAGTTGAGGTTTTTGTAGTTTTTGAGATAGTTGATCTGCGCGGCAAGAACAATGATAAAGATGATCTTGTCGATCTCAGCGGGCTGCACGCCCACGAAGCCAAAGCGCAGCCACGCACGGTTGCCGGTGTTGTCCGCATAGCCCAGCGGCGTCAGGAGCAGCAGGATAGAAAAGAGCTCAAAGGCAATGAGGAGCGGCCAGCGCTCGGCCAGCGCGTCCACATCCACAACGGTGAACAGCGCATAAAAAAGGATGCCGATGAAAAGCGAGGCCGTCTGCACGATGAGGTAGCGCGTTGAGCCGCCGTCCAGTGTCGCCGTGGCGCTCGCGATCACGACGATGCCGAATATCGAGCTCACGATGCACAGCATCAGCAGCAGCATATCCGCCCGCTTTACGAAGTCTTTTAAATAAGGGGAGAGTCTTTTCACGGAAGCCTCCATATTTGTATCAACAGTTCAGATGCCGCGCCCGCGGCAATATTCTTTTCGATTGTAACACGAATTGACGCTTTGTGCAATTGCCAAATCAGAATCACGGGTGTAAACTGAGACAGATGTTTTTTTGGCAAAGGGAGGCGGCTTTTTGAGCATACATGACGGACACAGGGAACGGCTCAAAAACAAATTTCTGGAGTACGGGCTTGACAGCTTCGACGACCACAACGTTCTGGAGCTATTGCTGTTTTACGCTCTGCCGCGTCAGGACACAAATCCGCTTGCGCATGCGCTGCTCGATAACTTCGGTTCGCTCGACGCGGTGCTGGAGGCCCCGCGCGAGGAGCTTTTGAAGGTCCCCGGCATCGGTGAGAACACCGCCACGCTCCTCAAACTCATTCCGGCGGTCAGCCGCCGCTACGCGATGTCGAAAAATGAGATGGGCAACATTCTGGACTCCACCCAGAAGGCCGGCGAATACCTTACCGCCCGCTATCTCTATGAGCGCGACGAGGTCGTGTGCGTCATCTGTCTTGACGCGAAGCGCCGCGTTCTGTGCTGCAAAGCGCTCTTCCGGGGCGACGTCAACTCCGCGGATGTGAGCATCCGCAAAATCGCGGAGTTGGCCATCGTCAAAAACGCTTCGGCGATCATTCTCGCCCACAACCACACAAGCGGGATCGCACTGCCCTCCCGCGAGGATGAGCAGACGACCAGGCGCGTAAAAATGGCGCTCGAAGCCATGAACATCACGCTTCTTGACCACATCATCGTCGCGGACGACGACTACGTTTCCATGGCGGAGAGCAATCTGCTTTGAGCGTGAGGACGCGTTTTGTATTTCTTCCCCAAAACGGACCGCTGCGGAACACGCAAAACCGACCGCACAGGGGCCTGCGAAGAAGAAAGAATACGGACAGACATGAACAAATACTGTGGCGTTTTTCGTCAAACCGGTTTATAATAGATAAAATAACCTGATAGCTTGAATGAAACGGACTGTAGTCCGAAACCATACATATGGAGGCTGCTTATGCCAAAGACAAAGATCATCTGTACGCTCGGTCCGGCAACGGACGACGAAGCCGTTTTAAGGCAGCTCGTTGAAAGCGGGATGGACATAGCGCGCTTCAATTTTTCCCACGGAACGCGCGCGGAACAGCACGCAAGACTCGAAACACTCAAGAAAATTCGCGCGGAGACCGGCATTCCCGTTGCGGCGCTGATGGACACGAAGGGACCGGAAATCCGCACCGGCAGAATGGAGGGCGGTTTGGTCCAGCTCAAGGCCGGTCAGACTTTCACACTCACAACCGAAGACTGTCTCGGCAGTGCCGAGCGCTGCCACATCACCTACGCGGACCTGCCGAAGGACCTCCACCCCGGCGACCGCGTCATGATCGACGACGGCAAGATCTCCCTGACCGTCCAATCGCTCACATGCACGGACATTGTCTGTACCGTCGAAAACGACGCGCCGCTCCGTGACCGGAAAAGCATCAACGTTCCCGGCGTTCCGCTCTCCATGCCGTACATCAGCAAAACCGACTACGATGACATCATTTTTGCCGCGCAGGAGGGGTACGACTTCATTGCCGCGTCCTTTGTCCGCTCGGCGGACGATGTGAAAGAGGTCCGTATGCTCCTCGGCTGGAACGGTGGAGAAAAGGTCAAAATCATTTCAAAGATCGAGTGCATACAGGGCGTTGAAAACTTTGATGAGATCTTAGAGGCGTCGGACGGCATCATGGTCGCCCGCGGCGACCTCGGCGCGGAGCTGCCGCTCGAAGAGGTCCCCGTCATTCAGAAAGAGCTCATTAACAAGGTCTACAAATGCGGCAAGCCCGTCATTACCGCAACACAGATGCTTGAGTCGATGATGACGAATCCGCGTCCGACCCGCGCCGAGGCGACCGACATTGCCAACGCCGTTTACGACGGCACGAGCGCAATCATGCTCTCCGGCGAAACGGCGGCGGGAAAATACCCCGTGCAGGCTTTGCAGACGATGTTCCGCATTGCGGCCCGCGCGGAGGAGGCCATCGACTACACCGCGAATTTCCGCAATATGCGCTTTCACACCGGCACAAACATTACCCACGCGGTCTGCCGCGCGGCCTGCACCTCGGCAATGGACCTCGGCGCAAAGGCGATTCTGGCCTTCACGCTCTCCGGCTTTACGGCGCAGCAGATCTCTGCCTTCCGGCCCGACTGCCGCATCATCGCCTGCACATCGTCGGAGATCACCTGCCGCCAGCTCCGCATGACCTGGGGCGTTGAGGCCATCGTCGTCGACGACGAAAAGAATCTTGACGACCTGTTTGCCAGCGGTCTCAAAGCCGTCGTTGATCGCGGAATGCTCGACCCCGGCGACATGGTCGTTCTGACAGCCGGCGTACCCATCGGCGTGTCCGGCTCTACGAATTTCATTAAAGTCACGCACGTTTAAAAAGCCGTCCCCCACCCGGCGGCGGACTGTTCGGACGGGGGACGAGCTTTCAAGGAGAAGCTATGCCTGATTTTCATGTTGTCAGTCCTTATGAGCCGTCCGGCGACCAGCCGGAGGCGATCGAGGCACTCGTAAACGGTGTGCGGCTGGGCTTTACCGATCAGGTCCTGCTCGGCGTCACCGGCAGCGGCAAGACCTTCACTATGGCGAAGGTCATTGAGCAGATCCAGAAGCCGACGCTGGTCCTCAGCCACAACAAAACGCTTGCGGCTCAGCTCTGCGCGGAGTTCAAGGAATTTTTCCCGGACAACGCGGTCGAATATTTCGTCTCCTACTACGACTACTATCAGCCGGAGGCGTACATCCCGCACACAGACACCTATATCGAAAAGGACAGCGCCACGAACGACGAGATCGACCGCCTGCGCCACAGCGCGACCTCCGCGCTGTTCGAGCGAAAGGACGTCATCGTCGTCAGCTCCGTTTCCTGCATCTATGGTCTCGGTGACCCGATCGACTACGCGAACATGGTCATTTCTCTCCGGCAGGGCCAAAGGCGCGACCGGGACGAGCTTTTGCGCCGCCTGATCGACATCCGCTATGAGCGAAACGACGTTGCCTTTGAGCGGAACATGTTCCGCGTCCGGGGCGACACGGTCGAGATCTTCCCCTCCTATTCGACCGACACGGCGATACGCGTCGAGTTTTTCGGTGACGAGATCGAGCGCATTTCGGACATCAACGTCGTGACCGGCGCGCCGGTCCGAACGCTCAGCCACGTTGCCATCTACCCTGCCTCGCACTATGTCACGACAAAGGAAAAGATGGAGCGCGCGATCGAGGAGATCCGCGCCGAGTGCGAAGAGCGGGTCAAATTTTTCACCGACGCGGGAAAGCCCCTCGAAGCCGAGCGCATCTCCCAGCGCACGAACTACGACATCGAGATGATGCAGGAGCTCGGCTACTGCACCGGCATCGAAAACTATTCGCGCATCATCAGCGGCCGCCCCGTCGGCTCTGCGCCCATGACGCTGCTCGACTATTTCCCGAAGGACTTTCTGCTCTTTGTTGACGAGAGCCATGTCACCATACCGCAGGTCCGCGCGATGTATGCGGGCGACCGCGCACGCAAGGAGAGCTTAGTCAACTATGGCTTCCGTCTCCCCTCCGCCTTTGACAACCGCCCGCTCAAATTCAGTGAATTTGAAAGCCGGATAAAGCAGGCCATCTACGTTTCCGCAACGCCCGGCGACTATGAGCGCGCCCGCTCGGCGCAAACCGTCGAGCAGATCATCCGCCCGACCGGGCTTTTGGACCCGAAGATCATCGTTCGCCCGACAGAAGGGCAAATCGACGATTTGATCGGTGAAATCAACACTCGCGTTGCGAAACATGAGCGCGTGCTTGTCACCACCCTCACGAAAAAGATGGCGGAGGACCTGACGGTCTACCTCGGCAATGTCGGCATCCGCTGCCGCTATATGCACCACGACATCGGCGCGATAGAGCGCATGGAGATCATCCGCGACCTGCGTCTCGGTGAATTTGACGTGCTCATCGGCATCAACCTTCTGCGCGAGGGTCTCGACCTGCCGGAGGTCTCGCTCGTCGCGATACTCGACGCGGACAAGGAGGGCTTCCTCCGCAGTGAGACGAGCCTTGTCCAAACCATCGGCCGCGCGGCGCGAAACGCCGATGGCACCGTTATCATGTACGCGGACAGCGAAACGCCCGCGATGCACGCCGCGATCTCCGAGACGAACCGCCGCCGCGAGATTCAAAACGCCTACAACGAGGCGCACGGCATCGTGCCAAAAACGATCATCAAATCCGTCCGTGACCTGCTCGAAATCTCCGGCAGCGTCGAGGAGGCGGACGAGAAAAACGACCGCGGCGTCAAAATGACGCCGTCCGAGAAACAGGCGCTCATCATAAAGCTCGAAGGACAGATGAAGGAGGCCGCCAAGATGCTCGAATTCGAGTACGCTGCCGAGCTGCGCGACCGCATTATCCGTCTGCGCGGCGAGGACGGCACCTCCGCACCCTCCACCCTGCCCGAGAAGCCCGGCGGTCCAAAGGAAAAGCGCAGAGGACGTTATAGACGCTAAACCCATTCTGGAAAGGAAACGCTTCCATGAAGCTCATGATACTTGACGGCAACAGCATCATAAACCGCACGTTTTACGGCATCCGTATGCTCACGGCGCCGGACGGGACCCCCGTCAACGCGGTGTATGGCTTTTTGACCGTGCTGCACAAGCTTTTAGAGGACGAGCGGCCCGACGCGCTGTGCGTCGCCTTCGACCTCAAGGGCCCGACCTTCCGGCACGAGCAGTTTGAGGGCTACAAGGCCCAGAGAAAGCCGATGCCGGACGAGCTATCCGTGCAGATCCCGCTGATGAAAAATCTGCTTGACGCCGCGGGCGTGCAGCGTCTCGAGCTTGCGGGCTTTGAGGCGGACGACCTCATCGGCACCGTTTCCCGCATCTGCGGCGAGAGCGGAAACGAATGTCTCATCGTCACGGGCGACCGGGACAGCTTTCAGCTCATTACGGAGCACGCGCACGTTCTGCACGTGAAGTCCCGCATGGGAAAGACCGAGACCATCCACTACACGCCCGAGGTCTTTTCAGAGGAATACGGCTTCACGCCGGAAAAGATCGTGGATCTCAAGGCACTCATGGGCGACGCGAGCGACAACATCCCCGGCGTCAAGGGCGTTGGCGAGAAGACGGCGACCGAGCTTATCCAAAAATTCGGGACCGTCAAGCGCATCTATGAAGACCTCGACGCGCTGGACATCAAGGACAGCGTCCGCAAAAAGCTCGCGGACGGCAGAGCTGACGCGGAAATGTCCTATTCTCTCGCGACCATCGACACCCACGCCCCCATCGAATTTGACCCGAAGAGATGTCTGTTTTCCGGCAGCTTCAACGGCGCTTATGCGGAGTTTAAAAAGCTCGGCTTCAATTCTCTCATTGAAAAATGGGGTCTGACCCCGGATGCGAGCAGCGCAATTGCCGTATCCCGTCCGGCGCTGCAGGCCGCCGAGGTGCACGAGGAGGAACTGCCCGCACTGCTCGACGTCGTGAAGGCCGCAGATTACGTCGCGGTCCTCCCGCTCGACGGGCTCGACGCGATCGAGCTCTGCGACGGCAAAACGGTCTATACGCTCTGCTGGGCGAATGCCGGGGACGGCTACAATGCCTTTTTAAAGGTGCTCTTTGCCCCGGACGTCAAAAAAGTCTCGCACAACGTCAAGGACCTTTTGAGCCTTCTCGCGGCGGAGAACATCGACGCGGGCGGTTTCGTCTTTGACACCGCGCTCGGCGGCTATCTGCTCGACCCTACGGAAAGCGGCTATGCGCTCCCGCGTCTGGCGCAGAAGTTACTCGGTGAAGAAAAGCGGGGAGCGGAGGCCGTCTTCGCTCTGTACCCGCCGATGAAGCGGCAGCTTGACGCCGAGGGCATGACGGCACTTATGGACGAGATAGAGCTTCCGCTGTGTTATGTTCTCTCGGACATGGAGCGCACCGGCTTTTGCGTTGACCGGCAGGCGCTGTATGAATACGGTCAGGAGCTGTCCGTCGGCATCGACGCGCTGCAGAAAGAAATCTACGCACTCGCGGGCGAGGAGTTCAACATCAACTCCCCGAAGCAGCTCGGCGAGATCCTGTTTGAAAAGCTCATGCTTCCTGCCGGAAAAAAGACGAAGTCCGGCTACTCGACCAGCGCCGAAACGCTTGAAAAGCTGCGCGGCAAGCATGAGATCATTGAAAAAATCCTCGAGTTCCGCCAGCTCACAAAGCTTAAATCCACCTACGTCGACGGGCTCGGCAAGGTCATCGGGCCGGACGGACGCATCCACACGAGCTTTCAGATGACCGTCACGGCGACCGGACGGCTGTCCTCCACCGAGCCGAATTTGCAAAACATCCCCGTCCGCACTGAGCTAGGCGCGGAGATCCGCAAAATGTTCGTTGCCCCGCGCGGCAGCGTTCTCGTCGACGCGGATTACAGCCAGATCGAGCTGCGTCTCCTGGCGCACATCAGCGGTGACAAGGTCATGCAAAAGGCGTTTCTGGACGGTGAGGACATTCACGCCGTCACGGCCTCGCAGGTCTTCGGCGTTCCGCTCGCGGAGGTGACAAAGCTCCAGCGCAGCCACGCCAAGGCCGTCAACTTCGGCATCGTCTACGGCATCTCGGCCTTTTCCCTCGCGCAGAACATCCACGTCTACCAAAACGAGGCCAGGGAATATATCGATACCTACCTTGAAAAGTACAGCGGCGTGCGCGAATACATGAAAAACATCATCGCGCAGGCCAAGGCGGACGGCTATGTGACGACGCTCTTCGGCCGCCGCCGCCCGCTGCCGGAACTGAAATCCTCAAACTACAACATCCGCTCTTTTGGCGAGCGCGTCGCGCGCAACACACCCATTCAGGGCACGGCGGCAGACGTCATCAAGCTCGCGATGGTCCACGTTTGGCGCCGTCTTCGCGACGAGGGCCTTGCCGCAAAGCTCATTTTGCAGGTCCACGACGAGCTGATCGTCGAGTGTCCGGAAGCGGAAGCCGAACGGGTCACCGAGATCCTCACGGAAGAGATGGAAAACGTCGTGCACTATTCCGTCCCCCTCACGGCGGACGCGAAGATCGGCAGAAGCTGGAGCGACGCGAAATGACCCGTGAATTTAAAGATGCGCAGGGTTCCCGCTTCACGATAGCGGAGGCCCGCATAAGCCAGCTCGCCGACATTGAGGAAATCGAGAAGCTCTGCTTTTCCGCGCCGTGGTCGCGCGCCAATCTCGAAGCGCAGGCCACGGGCAAAAACCGTCTCTTTCTCTGCGCGGCGGACGAGAGCGGCGTTTTGGGCTATGTCAGCGTCACCATGGTGCTCGATGAGGGCTACATTGCCAATGTCGCCGTCAGCCCGCGGGCCCGCCGCCGCGGTATTGCGGACGCGCTTTTATACGAACTAGAACGCCGCACGCGGAAAACGCTCGCTTTTCTGACGCTTGAGGTCCGCGCGTCGAACGCGCCCGCCATCGCGCTCTATGAAAAGCACGGCTTTGCCGTCGTCGGCCGGCGGAAAAACTACTATACGCAGCCCCAGGAGGACGCTCTCCTGATGACATTCTTTTTTGATAAGAAGGACGAAAACCCATGCTGATTTTATCTGTTGAAAGCACCTGCGACGAGACTGCCGTTGCGATAACGGAGGACGGGCGGAAAATTCTGACCGACCAGATCTTCTCTCAAGCGGACCTGCACGCCGTCTATGGCGGCGTCGTTCCCGAGATCGCCTCCCGCTCCCATGTCGAGGTCATCTCGCAGCTCGCCGACCGCGCAGTCGAAGCCGCCGGCATCACGAAAAAAGACATCGACGCCGTTGCCGTGTCCTACGCGCCGGGGCTCATCGGCGCGGTGCTCGTCGGTGTAAACTTCGCAAAGTCCGCCGCCTATTCGCTTGGCGTACCGCTCATTCCCGTGCATCACATCCGAGGCCACATCGCCGCAAACTACATCGCTTTCCCGGATTTAAAGCCCCCCTTTCTCTGCCTTGCGATCTCCGGCGGCAACACAATGCTCGTCGACGTCCGCGACTACACGGAGCTGCACATCATCGGCGCGACACGGGACGACGCGGCGGGCGAGTGCTTTGACAAGACCGCGCGTGTTCTGGGTCTGCCCTACCCCGGCGGCAAGCATGTCGACGCGCTCGCCAAAGCGGGCGACGACCAAATGTATAAGCTCCCGCGCGTCAAAGTC
This sequence comes from Oscillospiraceae bacterium, assembly GCA_050943775.1. Classification (GTDB taxonomy): domain Bacteria; phylum Bacillota; class Clostridia; order Oscillospirales; family Oscillospiraceae; genus UBA2658. The sequence continues at coordinate 38,000 of JBMNPV010000006.1, read as the reverse complement.
GAGGGCAACCCTTACGATATGAGCTTTTCCGGTCTCAAGACCGCCGTCGTAAATCTCGTCCACACGGCTGAGCAGAAGGGCGAGCGCATCAACCGCGAGGGCCTTTGCGCAAGCTTCTGCCGCGTGATGAGCGAAAGCCTTGTCCCGCGCACGATGACGCTCGCGCGGGAGCTCGGCTACGACAAGATCGCCGTCGCGGGCGGCGTTGCCGCAAACTCCCGCATCCGGGACGACTTCAAGGCTGCCGCCGAGAAAGCCGGAAAACAGCTTTTCATCCCGCCGCTGTCTTTGTGCGGTGATAACGCGGCAATGATCGGCTGTCAAGGCTACTATGAGTACAAAGCGGGTCACCTCGCCGGCGCTGACCTCAACGCCTACGCGACCATGGAACTTTAAGGAGGCGCACGATGGAATACACAACGCATTCCGAAGCTGAGACGGAAACGCTCGGCGAAACGCTCGCCGCTTCTCTCCGGCCCGGCAGCGTCGTGGCGCTCTATGGGGACCTCGGCGCGGGCAAGACCGCCTTTGTGCGCGGTATGGCGCGCGGACTCAAAAGCCCGAACCGCGTCACAAGCCCGACCTTCACCATCGTCAACGAATATGAGGGCGAAATCCCGCTTTTCCACTTTGACATGTATCGTCTCGGCGGGTCGGACGAACTATTCGGCATCGGCTGGGACGACTATCTCGCGCGCGGCGGCGTCTGCGTCGTCGAGTGGAGCGAAAACGTCGAGGACGTCTTCGACGGCACGGAATATAGAGTAAGCATTGATAAGCTCTCGGAGAACGACCGGAAGGTCACGGTCGAAAATCCGGCAAAGTAATGAATGAGAGGTCCATGTAAATGCGTATATTAGGCTTTGAATCTAGCGCAAAGACCGCCTCCGTCGCCGTCTATGACAGCGAGGCCGCGGACGGCCTGCTCGGTCAGTATTTTCAGAACTGCGGCCTGACCCACAGCCGCACCCTGCTGCCGATGGCGGAGGACCTGCTCCGAAATCTCGGCATGACGCTTGCGGACATCGATCTCCTCGCCTGTTCGTGCGGCCCCGGAAGCTTTACGGGCGTGCGTATCGGCGTGTCCACCGTCAAAGGCCTTGCCTTTGCCGACAACAAGCCCGTCTGCGGCGTTTCCACGCTTCAGGCCATGGCCTACAACGGCATCTTCGCGCATGAGGGCAGCATCATCTGCTGCGCGATGGACGCGCGCCGGGATCAGTTTTATAACGCACTGTTTACGATTCGGGACGGTGTACCCGTCCGTCTTTGTGGAGACCGTGCAATCAGCACCGCAGATTTGGTCGAAGATATAGAAAATTTCAACAAACCTGTTTTTATAGTTGGAGACGGCGCACGTTTGTGCTATAATGCTTTGAACGATTTTAACCTCCGCGTCGTTCTCGCCCCCCAGCCCATGCGCTACCAGACGGCATGGGGCGTCTGCATGGCCGCACTGCGCGAAAAGCAGATCCCCGTGGGCGAACTGCTCCCGGTCTATCTGCGGCTGAGCCAGGCGGAACGTGAACGGCAGGAGCGCATCTTTGGAAAGGCGGGCACAGACCCGCAAACAGATACAGATATGAATTAAAAGGGAGATCATTATGGGTAAAGTGACAGTATTCGACCATCCGCTCATTCAGCACAAGCTATCGATCATGCGCGACAAGAACACAGGCGTCAAGGAATTCCGTGAACTCGTTTCCGAAGTGGCGATGCTTATGTGCTATGAGGCAACGCGCGACCTGCCTCTCGAGGAAGTCGAAGTCGAGACCCCCGTCGCACGGGCAACGGTCAGGCGCCTCTCGGGCAAGAAGCTTGCGGTGGTTCCCATCCTCCGCGCCGGTCTCGGCATGGTGGATGGTATGCTCACCATGATCCCGAGCGCCAAGGTCGGCCACATCGGCCTCTACCGTGACCCGGAGACCCTGCTCCCCGTCAAATATTACTGCAAGATGCCGAAGGACATTGCAGAGCGCGACGTCATCATCGTCGATCCGATGCTCGCGACCGGCGGCAGCGCCACGGCGGCCATCACCTTCCTCAAGGAATATGGATGCAAGCACATCAAGCTCATGTCCATCATCGGCGCACCGGAGGGTATCAAGAAAGTACAGGACGAGCACCCGGACGTCGACATCTATGTTGCTTCCCAGGATGAAAAGCTCAACGAAAACGGCTACATCGTCCCGGGACTGGGCGACGCCGGCGACCGCATTTTCGGCACAAAATAAAACATCAAAAAGTGCCCGAACGCAAAGCGTTCGGGCACTTTCTTACTTGACGGCCCCGCAGAGTCATTGCCCGCAGGCGCGGAGAAATCCGGATATGTTCGTCTCGGCGTGTACACAGCGAAAAAGCCTTCCCTCAGCTCGCGGCGAGGCGTATCTCCAAATGAAAAAGGCCGCCTATGGCGGCCTTCTACATGATTACTCTTTGAAGTGTATGTGGCTGTTGATATGGTCGATGCAAAAGCAGTGATAACCGGCGCACTTTGAGCAGAAGCGGAACTCGAGGTTCGGGTTGTCCGTGTCCGTTCGGCCGCAGACCTCGCACTTGCGGGTGTAGGGTTTTTTCGCCTGCTCCTTATAATACTGCTTTGCGGCCTTTTTGTAGTCGATGGTCTTCGCTTCTTGCTTGACGCGGGCGGGGCGGATGTAATCGAAGAGCCAGCCGCCGCAAAACAGCAGGTAGTTCAAGATCGCGACAAGGGGCAGAAGGTTTGCCGGGAACGGTGTTATGAACATTTCGATCGCGAAAAATGCCGCATTGATCCAGCCGAGCCACTTCATTTTCATCGGAATGATGAAGAAAAACAGCACGGTCTCGTTGGGAAACAATGTCGCAAACGCAAAGAACAGCGAAAGGTTTAGGTAGCTTGCGTTGATGCCGCCCTCATAGCCGACAAGAAGCCACATCAGCGTTGCATAGAGGATGTTGAACGCCATGCCGCAGAGGTAAAAGATCGTGAACTTGCCCGGGCCCCAATGGCTCTCAAGTACACGGCCTATGAAATAATAGAAGTAGAGCATGAACAAAAGCCAGATACCGCCCGTCGTCGGAATAATAACAAAGGTGACAAGCCGCCAGACCTGTCCGTGCAAAAACACGGCGGGCGCGGAGAAGGTGAGCGCATCCAGAAGCACTCCCGAGCGGTCCATTGCGCCGAAGAGCCAGACAAGGACATTTCCGATGATCACATACATCATCAGGTTCCGGATGCCGAAATTGGGGTGTGTATAACAGAAGCGGTCGACCCGCCGCATAAAGCTTTTCATAAAATGTATCCCTCCGTCACCGGTTTTGATAGCTTTTTGATGATACCCTTTTTTCCGTTCGCTGTCTATGCATTTTTTGTAAATTCATTGCTTATGCCGCAAATTTCTTGACAGCGCTTGCAGATTGTGCTTTCATTACCGGGAAAGGTGTGCTATCATATAATATGTCTGTTTTCTGGAAAACGGATGCCATCTTGAAAATGTATATAAATATGAAGCGTATTTATAGAAAACAACTCCTACGAAAAGAGGCACATAAAAAATGCAGAATAAAATTACGAACCGCGTATTCACCTCCGAGTCCGTTACCGAGGGCCATCCCGACAAGATGTGCGACCAGATCTCCGACGCCGTTCTCGACTCCCTCCTCGCGCAGGACAAGATGTCCCGCGTCGCCTGCGAGTGCACCACCACGACCGGCATGGTCATGGTCATGGGCGAGATCACGACCGAAGCTTATGCGGACATTCCCGCCATCGTCCGCAAGACCGTCGGCGAGATCGGCTATACGGACCCCGAATTCGGTTTTGACAATGGCACCTGTGCCGTTATCACCTCCATCCATGAGCAGAGCCCGGATATCGCCATGGGTGTTGACCGCTCCTATGAGTGCCGCGAGGGCGAAAAGGATGCCTGCGATCTCGACGACACCGGCGCCGGCGATCAGGGCATGATGTTCGGCTTTGCCTGCGACGAGACCCCCGAGCTCATGCCGGCTCCGATCTCCTACGCACACAAGCTCGCCCGCCGTCTTGCGGAAGTCCGCAAGTCCGGCGAGCTCTCCTGGCTGCGTCCGGACGGCAAGTCCCAGGTCACCGTTGAATACGGTCCGGACGGCAAGGTCATGCGCATTCCCGCGATCGTCGTTTCCACGCAGCACAGCGCGGACATCGGCATCAAAGAACTGCGTGAAGGCGTCATGGAGACCGTCATCAAGCCCGTTATCCCCGCAGAGCTTATTGATGAGAACACCAGATATTTCATCAACCCGACCGGTCGTTTCGTCATCGGCGGCCCCGTCGGTGACTCCGGTCTTACCGGCCGCAAGATCATCGTTGATACTTACGGTGGCTATGCCTGCCACGGCGGCGGCGCCTTCTCCGGCAAGGACCCGACCAAGGTCGACCGCAGCGCCTGCTACATGGCCCGCTACATCGCCAAAAACATCGTCGCCGCCGGTCTTGCAAAGCGCTGCCAGATTGAACTGGCATACGCCATCGGCGTTGCCCGCCCGGTGTCCGTTCTTGTCGACACGCAGGGCACCGGCGTCGTCTCCGACGAGCGTCTGGCCGAGATCGTCAAGGAAGCTTTTGACATGCGTCCTGCAAAAATCATCCAGAAGCTCGATCTGCGCCGCCCGATCTACCGCCAGACCGCCGCTTACGGTCACTTTGGCCGCACGGATATTGACCTTCCCTGGGAGCACACCGACATGGTCGAGGAGCTCCGTGACCGCGCAAAGCACTGATGGAGCCGAAAGAGAAACGGGTGCCGCCGGAAGAGCGCGAAAATCGGGACGAACGCGAGGACCTCATTGAGGGCCGCAACGCCGTCATCGAAGCACTTCGTGCCGGCAGACCCATCGACAAGATCTTCATTCAGAAGGGCGAGACTGACAAAACGCTCGGCCATATCGCCTCCACCGCGCGCGACGCCGGCATCGTCGTTGTGGACGCCGATAAGCGCAAGCTCGACTTCATGTCCCGCACACACGCGCATCAAGGCGTCATCGCTCTCGCCGCCATCAAGGAATACTGCTCCGTTTCGGACATTCTGGAGATCGCAAAGGAGCGCGGCGAGCCGCCTTTCATCGTCATGTGCGATGAGATTTCCGACCCGCACAACCTCGGCGCGGTCATCCGCTCCGCCGAGTGCGTCGGCGCACACGGGGTCATCATTCCCAAGCGCCGCAGCGCCGGACTCACCTCCATCGTCGAAAAGACGAGCGCCGGTGCGGTGGAGCACGTTGCCGTCGCGCGCGTTGCAAACCTCGCGGGCGCGATCGACGAGCTGAAAAACGCTGGTGTCTGGATCTACGGCACGGCGGCGGACGGGGCAAATCCGCTCTGGAAAACGGACCTCACCGGTTCGGCCTGTTTCGTCATCGGCTCCGAGGGAGCCGGCATGGGCCGTCTTGTGCGTGAAAAGTGCGACTTTCTCGTCAGCATACCCATGAAAGGCAAGGTCTCCTCCCTCAACGCGAGCGCCGCCGCTGCGGTGCTGCTATACGAAGCACTCCGTCAGCGTGGCTGACGAGTCCCGCAAAATCAAGGCCGCCGGACGATCTCCGGCCGGCGGCCCCTTTACGACATGCTGGTGCAAACAATGAAGGATAACGCTTACGCAGACAACCAAATAGCGGACGAAGCGGAGTACTCTCTCGACGAGATCATCGCTGAAGTCAAGGCCGAAGAAGGCTTTGCACCCCCGGCATCCCCGGTCCGCGCCGAGCCGGAACGCCCCCTCCCGTTTGCGGACGGCGGTCCTTTATTCGAGGAAACGGCGTCCAACGAAGCATCCCGCCCCGCGCAGGACGCGATGGACGACAAGACTTCCGTTCCGGAACCCACCCGGCGCATCAAAACTGAGCTCTCCCGCTACAAAAAGGGCTTTTCAAATCTCCGCCAGGCGTTCACCGATGAATTTCTGCCGCAGCCGGAAGAGGAACCTGTTCCACAGGAGTTCGAGATGTCCGTTGAATCTGCGCCGCAACCGTCCGGCGATCCGGAGGCCCGGGAACAGGCGCTCTCGGATGTGGAACGTATTTTCGGCGTAGACCTCTCCGCAGAAAAACAGCAGTCCGTCGGCGGTGACGCCGCCGGGCTCTCCGAGGGCAGTCCCTCCCCCGCATCCGACAGTGGCAGCGATGCCGCCGATCCCGACGCGACCCGACGCTGGGAAGTCTCCGCAGGCGATGGCGCCGCGGAGCACTACGCCCCCGCCAGGGACTATGAATCAGAAGCTTCCGATCTCGACGCGGAAGAGCCGGAGGGACCCGGCTTCCGTGAGAAGGTCGTTTTGCCCATTCTGGGCCTGTTCGCAGACGCCGCCGCCAAGCGGGAAGAACGCCGGAAACTGGCCTCTGCGCGAGCTGAGCGCGAGCGTGAAAACCGTCCGCCCGAGCTTGCGCCCGAAGCTGCCGCGCGGCTCTACGCCGATCAGGCGCAGTCTCTGCGCATGCGCGCCATTTTTGCAAGCGCTGTATGCGCCGTGCTCGTCTGGCTCTCTTACGGGCTGCCCGCCGCCGGAATACTCGGCTCGAGCGTCCGTATCGCAACATTTACCTGCCTCATTCTTGAACTGACCGTCATGGTCATCGGACTCGACATTTTCGCAAACGGTCTTCGGACGCTCTTCCAAAAACGGCCCGGGTCGGAATCGCTGATCGCCGTTTCCTGTGTCGTCTCCCTGATCGACGCGGTGTGCATCATCGTCTTTGAGACCTACAAAGTCGGTTTCCCGTTCTGCGCGGTCTCCGCGCTCTCGCTCACCGCCGCGCTCTGGGGCTACTACTTCAGCTGCAAGAGCTTCGCGCTGAGCTTTCTCACCGCCGCGCGTTCGCAGACGCCGACCGTCATCCTCTCCGAGGACGGCGGCGAAGAAAACGGCCGTGTGCTCGTACATGTCCGCCGCCCTGTGACCGGCTTTGTCCGGAGCAGCGAAGAAGCGGACCTCTTTGAAAAGACCTATCTCTATTTCGCCCCCATTCTGCTCATTTTTGCGCTCGTCCTCAGTCTCGTCTGCTTTGCTGCGAGCAAGGACTGCGACAACTTTCCGCACACGCTCGCTGCGGCCGTTTCGATCAGCGCCTCACTTTCGACGGTCCTCGGTTTTGCTTTTCCTTTCTATATCGTCACGAAGCGGCTCGCGCGCAGCGGCGTTGCCGTTGCGGGCTGTGCCGGCGCCTCCGAACTCGGTCATATTCACCGCGTCGTTTTGAAGGACAAGGACCTCTTCCCTGTCCGCACGATCTCCATCGCCAACATCTCCATTGAAGAAGGCTTTTATCCGGACCGCGTCACGTCCTACACGGCAAGCATGATTGCCGCGGCGGGTCTCGGCATTGCGCCCGTTTTTATGGAGCTTATGAAGAAAAACGCTTACACTATGAAGCCCATCGAGGATTTCTCGGTGCAGGAGAGTGGCGGACTCATCGCCCGCGTAGGCGGCGATCTTGTCTATGTCGGCCCGGCAGCTTTCCTCAAGCTCATGGGCGTGCACGTAGGCAAGGGGGCGGCCTCAAAAACGGCCGTCTGCACCGCGATCAACGACACGCTCGCGGGTATCTTCGAGATCAACTACGCCCCCGTCGCATCCGTACAGCGCGGCCTTCTGACGCTGTTGCGCGGCGGAATGGAGCCGGTTTTCGCCGTACGTGATTTTAACATCACGCCAACGCTCGTGCAGCAGAAGTTCCGCCTGCCCCGCAAGAACTATGAATTCCCCTCTTATGCCACCCGCTACCGCATCTCTTCGGATGAAACCGAGGAGGAGGGGACGGTCGCGGCTGTTTTCCCGCGCGGCGGTCTGAACGCCGTCAGCGGTCTCATCCGGCGCGGAAGAAAGCTTTATCGTTCTCTGATCGTCTGCGACGTGATCTCTGTGCTCGGCTCTTTCGTCGGCATGGTGATGATGCTCACGATGTGCTGGCAGGGCGTCTGGAGTTCCGCGAGCTGCGCCAATGCGATGTCTTTCATGCTTTTGTGGCTCGTTCCCGTCTTTGTTGTTTCATACGGTCTGAAAGATTGATAAGTCTGCTTTTGAGAGTCCGCCTTTCGCGGGCTCTTTTTTTCTGCTGCTTTATTATCCATTTTTCGACACAGTCTTTACAAATTGACCGTCGCTTTTTTGACAAGACGTGAAAATCAATGAATAAACCATCCCGGGCTCTAAAAATCTTGTTGCAAATGATATTTTACACGTGTATAATTTGAGCGTATGAGACTTTGGCCGTGTCGGACCATTTATTGTATAATACTCGAAATAAGGAGACACCCGCAATGAGCTATTCGATCGATAAAATCAGAAACATCTGCCTTCTGGGTCACGGAGGAAACGGTAAAACAAGTTTAGCAGAAAGCATGCTCTTTTTGACGGGCGCAACAGACCGTCTCGGCAAAACTGCCGACGGCACCACCGTTTCAGACTTTGACGCGGAAGAGATCCGCCGCAAAATCAGCATCAGCGATTCCGCGATGTATTGCGACTATAACGGCGTTAAAATAAATATCATCGACACGCCGGGATATTTCGACTTCACCGGCGAAGTCAAGCAGGCACTTCGCGTTGCGGACGCGGGCGTCGTTGTCTGCTCGGCAAAGGACGGTCTCTCCGTCGGCGCGGAAAAAGCATGGAAGCTTCTGAACGATGCAAACGCTCCGCGCGCCATCTTCATCTCCCGTATCGACGAGGAGAACTCCAGCTATGAAAAAACGTTTGAGGCTCTGCGCGAGGCCTTCGGCGTTTCCGTCTGCCCGCTCGTCGCTCCGATCCTGGAGGGGGACAAGGTCACCGGCTTCCTTGAAGTCGCGACAAAGAAAGCCTATAAAGTCGATGCCAAGGGCAAGAGCACGGAGATCCCCGTGCCGGACAGCATGAAGCAGACGCTCCAGGACTATTACGATATGCTCTCCGAAAATGCCGCCGAGACGGACGAGGTCCTCATGGACAAGTTCGGCAGCGAAGAATTTACCGTTGAAGAGATTCTCGGCGCTCTCGCGACCGGCATTGCCGAGCGCTCGATCTGCCCGGTCTTTTGCGGCAGCTCCACAGCGCTCATGGGCATTGATCTCTTCCTGAAGGCGATCGCAAGCTACTTCCCCGCTCCGTCCGAGGGCGGCAAGCCCGTCGACGAAAAGGGCCAGACCGCCGCGATCGTCTACAAGACCATCTCGGACCAGTATGGCAAGTTCAGCCTGTTTAAAGTCGTTTCCGGCAAGGTCACGAATGAAATGACGCTTGTCAATCCCCGCACGGGTACCAGTGAAAAGATCGGTCACATCTATATCATGCAGGGCAAGAAGAACGTTGAAGTCAACGAAGTTTCCTGCGGCGATCTGGGCGCTGTCTCAAAACTCACCGACACCCGCACCGGCGACACGCTCTGCAGCGCGGCCCGCAAAGAGCCGCTGCCCGGCATCGTCTATGATCCTCCCTGCTACTCCATGTGCATCTCCCCGAAGGTCAAGGGTCAGGAGGACAAGATCGCCGGCGGCCTGCAGAAGCTTGCAGATGAAGACCGCACCTTCACCTATGAAAACAACAGCGAGACCCACCAGCTCGTTATCTCCGGCGCAGGCGATATGCACCTCGACATTCTCTGCTCCAAGCTCAAGAACAAGTTCGGTGTCGAAGTCGCCCTCTCGCCCGCCCGCGTTCCGTATCGCGAGAAGATCCGCAAGACCTATGAGGCGCATGGCCGTCACAAAAAGCAGACCGGCGGTCACGGTCAGTTCGCAGACGTCAAGATCCGCTTTGAGCCGCAGGATGAACAGGAAGAAATGATTTTTGCCGACGAGGTCTTCGGCGGCAGCGTTCCGAAGAACTTCTTCCCCGCCGTCGAAAAGGGTCTGCGCGAATGCACCGCAAAGGGCGTTCTCGCCGGTTACCCGATGGTCTTCCTCAAGGCCGTTCTTTACGATGGTGATTTCCACCCCGTCGATTCCTCTGAAATGGCGTTCAAGACCGCTGCCAGCCTTGCCTACAAAGAGCTCGTCAACGCCAACCCCGTCATTCTCGAGCCGATCGGTAAGCTTATGGTCAAGATCCCGGACGCCAGCATGGGCGACATCATGTCCGACATCTCTTCCAAGCGCCGCGGCACCGTGCTCGGCATGACTGCCGAGGGTGGCATGCAGGTCGTTGAAGCCGAGGTCCCGATGGCTGAAATGTCCAGCTACGCGATCGATCTGCGCTCTATGACGCAGGGCCGCGGCAGCTTCACGCTCGAGTTCATCCGCTATGCAGAAACTCCGGCAGCCGTTCAGCAGAAAATCATTGAGGAGGCAAAGAAGGCCGAGGCGGAAGCCGAATAATCGCTCCTTTCCCGCCCCGTTTCAAGCGCTTCTCCGCGCGCCGGGATATACTTCCCGGCGCGCTTTTTCCTGCGGCGCAAGGCCGGCTTCCGCCTTGCGGACGCAGTTGACACTGTCGGGCAATCGTGATAGAATGAAACAAATTTGGGTGCGATTTTGGCGCTTTTGTCAAAATCGTTCCGTTTTTATGAGGGAACAGATCCGCCATCAGATACGTCATAAGATGCAGATGGGACTTCCCACATTCGGAGGAGAATATGAAAAACACCAAACAGGACAGCGTCTACTTTTTCTGGTCCTCGTCTATCCTTTTATGTATGCTGATCGCCGTTTTCGCACTCGGCTTTACTTCCTGTCAGCGCGCTCCGAACCCGAGCGCCGCGGCCAGCGCGAGCGCAAGCCCCAGTACAAGTGCCGACGCAAATACCGAAGCCCCCCCTTCCGACACACCCGCCGCGCCGAACGCCAGCGTCCGGCTCGCGGAGACCGCCGATCAGGGGCAGGAATACGTTGACAAGTTTATCTTTCTCGGAGACAGCACGACACACGGCCTTGCTTTCTATAACGTTGTGGACAAAAAGCAGGTCTGGACGCCGGAGAGCGGCACGCTCACGCTTGACCGCTGGAGCGTTTCCACGATCGTCTATCCGGACGACAACAGCCAGATCCCGATTCCGGAGGCCGCCGCGAAGAAGAAGCCCGAATACATGCTCATCACGCTGGGCGTCAACGGCGTATCCTATCTCGACGAAGCCACTTTCACAAGCACCTATACGGAACTTGTCAAGGCAATCCAGCAGGCAAGTCCGGAGACCAAAATCATTCTCAACTCCATCTACCCCATCGTTGCCGACTACTATGGCATCACGAATCAGAAGATCGACGCGGCGAACGTCTGGGTCGAGAACATCGCCAAGGCGACCGGCACACGATACCTCGACAGCGCGAGTGTTTTGAAGGATGAAAACGGCGCGCTCCCGGTGGAATACAGCAACAATGACGGACTCCACGAAAACGCCACCGGCTATCAGCGCGTCATCACCTATCTCCGCACGCACGCTTATCAATGAGCACGGCGCTCCGCCGCTTATGGCTGAGCCACGGATAAAATGAGTTGAAAAGGAAGATGTAAATTGAAAAAGTATCGCAAGGCCCTCCCCCTTTTATGTGCTGCCCTCCTCTGTCTGCTCACAGCCTGCGGTGGCAGCGAATCCAAGGTCCGGGACGATCTGTCGGCGGAAGACGTTTCCAATTCCGTGGCGGCCGTCCTCACGCAGGACAGCTTCGCCACCGCGCCGGACTCCTATATCTCCGGCTCCATGAAGATGGACCTCTCCGGCTATAAGAGCAGCGAGGTCAAAATCAATTCCAAGGGCGTCAATATCGACGAGATCGGCGTTTTTCAGGGCAACGACGCTGCGCAGGCCGCCGAGATCAAGCAGGCGGTCGAGGACTATCTGCAGCGCTATAAGGACAGATGGGTCCCCGCCTATATGCCCGGGGAACGTCCGAAGCTTGACAGTGCCGAGGTGAAGGTCATCGGAAACTATGTAATGTACGCCATTCTCTCTGACAGTGACCGTACTGCTGCCTTTGACGCTTTCGAAAAGGTGCTGCTTCAGGCGTAACGCCTTCAAACTAAAAGCGAGGTGCTCATGGCCACAGTACAGCGAAAACATCTCCGTCCGCGGAAAGCCCCGCATAGCCGCACAGGCATCCTCGTTCTCGCGGCGCTCGCATGTGTGCTGGTTTTTCTTGTGTGTAAAAACGCCTCTGTCCGCGGCACAGGCGACCCGAATGACTCTGCCGCGGCGGCTTCTTCGTCGGCCGTTTCCGGCGACGCTTCACCCGGCTTCGACTCCTCTGACGGCGAGTTTAATCCCACCGCCGGAGAAAACACAAAGCCCTCTTTTTATGTGAAGGACACCGCCATCAATGTTGACGGTCAGAATGTCTCCTCTTATTCGGCGTCTGATCCGATCGACTTTGCCGAGGGCGACCGCTACACGAACGTGAAGGGCATCGTCACTTTCCGGGGTAACAATTTCCGGGACAGCGGCGCTTACGGGACCGCGAACATCGTCAACAAAAAGTTTGCGGAAGACAACTGGACCGTTTCCACAAGTTCGCTCAAGGCGCCGGACGGCAATGTCTGGACCGGCAGCGGCTGGGTCGGTCAGCCCCTCATCATGACCTGGCCGAAAGATGTCCGCGCGCACATGAATCTATACAGCTGGGCCAAAGACGCGGACGAGCTCACCGAGGTCATCTACGCAACGATGGACGGCCATGTCTATTTCATTGACCTTGCAAGCGGCAAAAAGACGCGCGATGACCTCAATCTCGGTTACACCTTCAAGGGCGCCGGAGCGCTTGACCCGCGCGGTTACCCGCTCCTCTATCTCGGCAGCGGGTATGACAGCGTCAAGGGCACTTCTCGCGTTTTTATCGTGAATCTGCTCGACGGCTCCATCCTCTATGAGTTCGGTGCGCTCGATCCTTTCTCCCTGCGCGGCAAGCTTTCGTTTTTTGACGGCAGCGCGCTCGTTGACGCGGAAACGGATCAGCTCATCTACCCCGGAGAGAACGGCATCCTGTACATCCTAAAGCTCAACACGAAGTATGACAAGGCCGCCGGAAAGCTTACGATCGCACCGTCGAATATCGTCAAATGGCGCTACAACGGCGCGCGCACCACGCTGCAGAGCTACTGGCTCGGCATGGAGGACAGCGCCGTTATCTGGCGCGGACACATCATCATGGCTGACAACGGCGGCAACCTCATGTGTCTTGATCTCAATACGCTTGAGCTGGGCTGGGTCCAGAATGTCTTAGACGACACGAACTGTTCCCCGGTGCTGGAACTGGAGAACGGTCATCCGTACATCTACATCAGCACCTCTTTCCACGGCGGCTGGCGTGCCCCGGCAGACAGCATCGCAAAGATCCCCATCTGGAAAATCGACGCTGAAAACGGCGAGATCGTCTGGGAACACGATTATGAGTGCTACACGGAAGATGGCGTTTCCGGCGGTGTGCAGGGGACGCTTGCGCTCGGCAAGAACAAGCTCCGTGACCTGATCTTCGTCCCCGTTGCGAAAACGCCCGGCACTTCGACCGGCATTCTCGCCGCGCTCGACAAAAAGACCGGCAAAGCGGTCTGGGAGGTACAAACGCAGGTCTATAGCTGGTCAAGTCCGGTCGCGGTCTACGACAAGGACGGCAACGGCTACCTCGTCTTCTGCACTTCCGGCGGGTATATGTATCTCATCGACGGCCTTACCGGCAAGATCCTTGACTCGCTGGATGCCAAAGGACACATCGAAGCTTCTCCCGCAGTCTACAACGACACGGTCGTTGTCGGCACGCGCGCCCAGCTCATTTGGGGCGTGAAGCTTACTTAGCCCATCATACAGCAGGGCGGCGGGTCTCCCCGCCACCCTGCATTTTTATAGCTTTTTCAGTACCCGCATCTTCACGGCAAGGCTCTTGTTTCCCTCAACCAGCGAACGAATGTCGTTGATGAAATTTGCGTCCGGCACACGCTCGCGCAGAATGTCGCGGAAGCGATGCTTGATCATCGGCTTGGTGTTCGGGTGCAGTTCTATGTAAAAAGCTTCCTCCTCGATCTTCTGAAATACGTACGGCCCGACCGGGTCGAGCGGCGTGCCGGTCGTAATGACACGCTTTGCCTCTTCCTGCTCGCGCTGGTATTCCTCGCTCTTGTAATAGGGATCGTCCGGTGCCTGAAAGCGAGCCGGACGGTGGCGCTCATAGCGATAGAGATCGGTCTGCACGAAGCCCGGGCAGAAAACGGACATTTTGATGTTCAGTCCGTCCTCTTGAATGTCGTAATAGATGCTCTCGCTCGCGGCAACCGCGAAATGTTTCGTGGCAAAATAGGCGGGCATGTTGCCCATCGTCAGCAGTCCCGCAAGAGACGCGACGTTGAGGATGTGGCAGGGCGTGCCCTGCTCTGCCATGATCGGAATGACGCGCTTCATCGCGTAGATCTGACTAAGATCGTTGACCGCAATGATCCAGTGCCAGTCGCGCGAGGGCAGTTCTGTCACCTTGCCGCCGATCGCGACGCCGGCGTTGTTGATGAGAAGATCGATCTGTCCGTAAATCCGCATGGTTTCGTTGACCATGCGCTCGACATCCTCTTCAAGCGACACGTCGCAGACGATGACTTCCGCCTGCGCACCCATGTCCTGCACGGTCTTTTGCGTGCGTTTGACGTCCGCCTCATCAATGTCGGCGAGCATCAGCTTCATGCCGCGCCTTGCCGCCTCCTTCGCGAACTCCTGGCCAAAGCCATTGCCCGCGCCGGTGATGAGCGCGACTCTTCCTTGAAACTCCTTCATCTTGATACCTCCAGTTACTTTTCGCATCTATCCGCAAAATCTCCCACGCATGATCCGAAGCGGGAGAAAACGCATACTTTCCTGCCGGGAAAAGCTCTGTCCGCAGACGCGGAGACTCCGAAACCGTCTGACGCGCAGTGAAATATGCCACAACCCGACACATTTGTATGCTACTGCGCTAAAGCAGCCATGTCAATGGGCAACTGACAATTTCTGCCTAAAAACGGGACGTTCTGGTTCCCGTGCCGGGGATCTGCTTCATTGCTATCCATATCTATATGCCCCTGCTTTGCCGCATCTTTCCTTTGCGGGCAAAGAATCCGCCGCCGGTCTGCCCCTTGATGCCTTGCATCGCTTTTGAGCAAAACGCAGTTTGAAAGCGTTAGCCGCAAATCAAGCCTGCCAGTGCTTGCATACGCGCGCTTTCCTCTATCATCAGACACATAAGGAGATGAACGCCAAGTTGAACGCAAACAAAAGCAACCTTGTATTGATCGGCATGTCGGGCGCGGGAAAGAGCACGATCGGTGTTCTTCTGGCCAAAACGCTCGGCATGGGTTTTATCGACACCGATATCATCATCCAGCAGCGGGCGGGGAAAACGCTTCAAAGCATTCTTGACGGCGACGGTATCGACACATTTTTGCACTTGGAAGAAGAAGCCGTGTGCAGCCTGCGCGCCGAAAACTGCGTCATTGCCACCGGCGGGAGCGTGATTTATTCCGCAGCGGCTATGGACGCGCTCCGTGAAGACGGGACGCTCATCTATCTGCGGGTCCCCTTTTCTGAGCTGGAGCGTCGGCTCACGAACGTTGCAAGCCGCGGCATCGTCATGAGGCCGGGCGAGAGCCTGCGCAGTGTCTTTCTGGAGCGCGAACCGCTGTATGAAAAATACTGCGACATAGCGGTGGACTGTTCCGGCGCCGACGTCGAGCGCTGCGTTGCAGCCGTTGCCGACGCGGCAGTGCGCCGACTTTGAAAGCGCTCTCCGTGCTTGTCACGGCAGTATGAATTTTTTATCTGTATATCGTTCTGACGAACGAAAGGCAAAGATGCAGCACACCCCGAAAATCATTCAGCAGCCATGCCGAACGGATTTTCGGGGTGTGTATTTTTTATCAAGCGGGCGTCGAAAGTGTGACCCATTTTGTCATTCGACCGGCTCCGCCGGTTTTTTCCGAATGCTCCAGAGCATCCATACGCCAAACGACGCAACGAAAAGCGAGATGAACTGCGAGGTGGAGAGCGCTCCAACGGCTCCCCGCTGCAGGTCGCCCCGGAAAAATTCAAGGATGAAGCGGCCGACGCTGTAAAAGAGTATGTAGCAGGCCGTCACCGTGCCGGGTCTTTTGCTGCGCTTATAGATCGTACAGAGGGCAAAATAGTTGAGAAAATCCAGTGCGCTCGAAAGAAGCTGCGTTGGAACAAGGGGCACACCGTTCGGCGCAAACTGCGAGTCTTGAAAGGTCACTGCAAACCAGCCGCTCGTTTCGCGCCCATAACAGCAGCCCGCAAGCAGGCAGCCGATGCGTCCGAAGCCCTGACCCAAAGCAACGGACGGAAAAACAATGTCGAGATTCGGCAAATAGTTGAGCCTGTGGCGCCGGGAATAGACGCTCACCGCAGCGAACGCGCCGAGCAGCGCGCCGTAGATCACAAAGCCGCTCGTGAAGTTTTCCAGCATCGCGTGCGGGTCTTCCGCGATTTTACCGGCGATCGTCAGCCAGTAGAGGAGCTTTGCCCCGATCAAGCCGAAGAGAATGCTCCAGAGCAGCGCCGGAAGTACGTGTTTTTCCTCTACCGCCGTACCGACGCGCTTTGCGCGATGCATCGCGTCGAAGTATCCAAAGAGAACGCCGAGTCCGATCATCAGACCGTAGCCGTGGATCGTATAGCTGCCGATGGACAAAATGTCATTGTGCATATCGTTCCTCCGTCTGCGCCCGAAGCACTGTGCTTTTGGGTGCGAAATTGAACTTTATCACTTTTTTCAGATCGCGACCGGTATCTTGTCCGTAAACTCGCTGTATTCATAAGCGGGCAGCGTGAAGCTCTCCCGGGTAAAGGCATAGAAGTCTTTGACCGCCGGGTCCAGAACAAGCTGCGGCGCCGGCTTCGGCTCGTTTGCAAGGATTTTTTCCACAAGAGGTATGTGGCGGTCATAAATGTGCGCGTCCGCGATGACATGGACCAGTTCGCCGACCTTGAGTCCGGACACCTGTGCAAGCATGTGCACCAGAGCGGCGTATTGCACAACGTTCCAGTTGTTCGCGGTCAACATATCCTGGCTGCGCTGATTTAAAATGGCGTTTAATGTGTTTCCGGAGACATTGAAAGTCATCGAGTATGCGCAGGGATAGAGCGCCATCTCATGTAAGTCTTCAAAATTATAGAGGTTCGTCAGAATGCGGCGCGAAGCGGGAGTGTTTTTGAGCTCCCACAAAACGCGGTCCACCTGGTCGAACTCTCCCTCCGGGTAAATGGCTTTCTTAGCGAGCTGATAGCCGTACGCCTTGCCGATGCTGCCGTTTTCGTCCGCCCACTCATCCCAGATGTGGCTGCCGAGATCGTGGACATTGTTGGACTTCTTCTGCCAGATCCATAAAATCTCGTCGATCGCGCTCTTCCAGTAAGTGCGGCGGATCGTCAGGATTGGAAATTCCTCCGTCAGATCATAGCGGTTGACGATGCCGAATTTTTTGACCGTGTGCGCGGGCGTGCCGTCGTCCCAGTGCGGCCGGACGGCAAGCTCTGTATCCCAGAAGCCGTTTTGCAGGATGTCCCGGCAGTTCTGCTTGAAAATTTCATCCGCTTTACTCATTGTGTTTTTCCTCCGTCCTTCGGTGCACAGCTCTATCCGCGGTCAGCTGTCTTTTTTCACGCCTGCCCATTTTATCATCCGTCATCCCTTCTGTCCATAGAAAGTCCTTCGGCGTGGCATATGCAGGAAGAAGTGGTTTTTCAATCTTTCACTTGTGCAGGCCTGCCCGTTCATGTATAATAAGCCGTATATTTTGAACATCTTTCCGGTGGATCGCATCGTCGATACCGGAAGCGGGACGGCGGCAGCCGTCCGAGAGGGGGGGCTATATGCTTATCAAGCAGGCGCTGGGCACTATCATCTATGACAACCGCCGCTTTTCCATTTACAGCGCCGAAGTAGACGCACGAAATTATCAAAGGCTGCGCGTCTTTACCATCGCGGGCATCCTGCTCGGCATTCTTGACACCATCGCGCAGCTGCTGCAAAGCGGAGCGATATCTTATCTTCATGCGACGACGATGATGCTGATCTATTTCATCATCCTGCACTTAATCGTCCGTTTTGCCATAACGCCGCAGACGAAGCATATTCGTCTCATCTTTTATGCGATGGAGTTCCCGCTGATGGCTCTGGCCATTCTGCTCGGTACTTTTTACAATGCGGGGGACATGACCGTTGCCTTTATGGTCTTTCTCTGCGTGCTGCCGATCTTTATTCTGGACTATCCCTGGCGCATCCTTCTTTACATCAGCTGTTCGGCAGCGGCTTTCGCAATATGCTGTGCTTTTGCAAAAGATCCCCTGGTGTTTCGGGACGACATGATAAACCTTGTGTCTTACTGGCTGGTCGCGATGGGCGTCAATCTGGTTTCCCTCGGTGACCGCATTGAAAGCGTTGAGGCCTGCGAGCGTTTTCGCGTCAAATCCGAGCGTGATCTGCTCACCGGCATCTACAACCGCGGCAGCGGCGACGAGCGCATCAGTCAGCTGCTCAGCGAAAAGGCAAGCGGCGCTTTCATCATCATCGACATCGACAACTTCAAGCAGATAAACGACACCTACGGACACGCCGTCGGTGATGCCGCGCTTGTGTCTCTCTCGCAGTGTATTCTTCGCAACTTCCGCGCCGATGATATCGCAATGCGTATGGGCGGAGATGAATTTGTGGTCTTTGCCGTCGGACTGACGGACCGCGCCAAGTGTCGGGCAAAGCTCCAGCAGCTTCAGCAGAGTGTCGGTCAGATCCAGTTTGACGACGCGCCGAACCTGAAAATGACCGTCAGCATCGGCTGCACCATCAGCTGCAACGGTTTCAGCGACTACATGTCGCTCTACAAGCACTGTGACGCCTGTCTCTACATGGCAAAGGGTGCAGGTAAAAATCGAATCGTTTTTTCTTAAGCCCGAAACAGAAGTTCTCTGCAAAACGATTTTTCCGCAAATCCGCCGCCGGTCTGACCGGCGGCTTTTCTATGCGCACGAGGCCCGTCGCCCCGCCGCAACGCTCCTACGGGCGCTCATACGTCGCGCACGCTGCCGCTTCGGATGGCCGAGAGCGCTTCTTCCCAGATCTCTCGGAAAGGCAGGCCGGTTTCCCGCGCGGCAGCGGCGACGGACTCGTACTCCGGCTTCGCATGGGAGATGCCGAAGCCCTCGGCACACTTGACCGCAATGGGTCCGTATTTCGTTTCGGCGGTCTTTTTAGACGGGGTCAGAACGTACTTTTGACAGCGGCGGGAACGGACGCCGTTTGTGTTCGTTTCACGCAAAAGCGCTTCGGCAAGCCGGCTCTCGTCCTGTGTCCTGCAAAGCACGGTAAATACGGTGCCGGGCCGGCCTTTTTTCATTGTGACCGGCGCAAAGGACACATCGAGCGCACCGATCCCCATCATGCGCTCGCCGCAGAAAGCCAGCGCCTCCGCCGTCATGTCGTCAATGTTGCAGCAAAGCTCGACGATCTCACCGTTTTCGGAAGCGGCCGCCTCTCCCCAGAACGCCCGGACACAGTTGGCCGCTTCAAATGTCTTCCGGCCAATGCCTACGCCGATCTGTCTGACCGTCATCGGCGGCATCGGGCCGAAGCTCTGCCCAAAGTGCCGCAGGAGCGCCGCACCCGTCGGCGTGCAAAGCTCTCCCTCGACTGTACCCGCGCAGACCGGGATACCTGTCAGAAGCTTTGTCGTTGCGGGCGCAGGGACCGGCAGCAGCCCGTGCGCGCAGCGCACTTGCCCAAATCCGGTGTGAACGGTCGAAACACAGATCGCGTCCGGTGCAAGCAGGTGCAGCGCATAACAGACGCCCGTCACATCGGCTACCGCGTCGAGTGCGCCGAGTTCGTGGAAGTGCACCTCGCCGACCGGCACGCCGTGAACGGCGGCCTCCGCCTCCGCGATCGCGTCATAGACCGCGCGGGCGTTTTTCCGGACCGCATCCGGCAGCGCAAGGCGCTCTATCCGCGCGCGGATGTCCGCCGGACTGCGGTGCTGCTGCACGCTCTCGGCGGAATGGGCCCCGTCGCCGGGGAGCTTCTCGCTTTGCTCCTCCCCACCGTTTACGGACACCTCCATGTGCGTGCCCGCGATGCCGCAGCTCTTCGCCGACACCGCCGCGAAGCGCACTTCCGGCATCAGAGCGTTCATGGTCTCCAGAAAGTCCGCCGGATCCGGCAGCAGCTCATAGAGCGCGGCGAGGAGCATGTCTCCCGACGCACCCATATTACATTCAAAATAGAGCGTCTTCATTCGGCGGCCCCCATGTGGTTGATCTTACTTGCGAGAAAACCCGCGCCGAATCCGTTGTCGATGTTGACGACGCTCACACCCGCGGCACAGGAATTGAGCATCGACAAAAGCGCCGCGATGCCGCCGAAGCTTGCCCCATAGCCGACGCTGGTCGGCACCGCAACGACCGGGCAGTCGACGAGCCCGCCGACAACGCTTGCAAGTGCGCCCTCCATGCCCGCGACCGCGATGACGACACGCGCACGCATCAGCGGTTCAAGGTTTGAAAGCAGCCGGTGCAGACCCGCGACGCCGACGTCGTAGAGCCGGACGACCTTGTTTCCGAGGGTCTCCGCCGTGAGCGCGGCCTCCTCGGCAACGCCCATGTCGCTGGTCCCGCCGGTCGCGATGACGATAGAGCCATACCGCTCCGTTTCCGCCGGAAAGACCCGCGCGAGACGGGCAAGGCTGTTGTATTCGCTGGGGAAGGACGACGAGATCACGTCCGCCGTTTCCTGCGGTATGCGCGTGACGAGTACGTTTTTGCAGCCGTGCTTTTGCATGGCCTCCAGAATACCGACGATCTGCTCGGGCGTCTTTGACGCGCCGTAGATGACCTCCGGCACTCCCTGCCGGATGCCGCGGTGCATGTCCACCTTTGCAAATCCAATGTCCTCAAAGGGTTCGAGCTTCAACTGAAGCATTGCGTCCTCCGGCTTTAGCTCGCCCGCCTCCACGCGGCGGAGCAGGGACAAAACATCTTTTTCCGTGTCCATTCAGGCCTCCTTCGTCCGATGCCTTCGCGGTTCCGACTCGGACGCGAGGGCGGGAAACAGCGGCGTGTGCCGCTGCGGCAGCTTAGCGCGGCAGCACAGATTTTCGGACCGATTATATCAGTCCCGCCGTACAAAAGCAATCTCCGTGATGGCTTTTGCCGTACTTCCTTCGTGTAAACGGCAAAGCAAAAGCGGTTGACAAATCGCCCTTGGGCGATTATGGTTAGAGCTATGAAACTATGCCGCCGCTTCAAGCGGCAAGGGAGAATATCGCTCTCCTTCCAACAAATCCACCGAGGAGTATCCTATGAACGAAAAGAACGCCGGCCACTACATCAAACACATCTCCGATTACGTCGAAGCGGAAGCCAATCGCGAGCTTGAACAGTACGGTCTGACATGGAGTCAGGCGCGGGTACTCTCTTTCCTGCTCGACCGCCGAGACACCACCACCATTCAAAAAGACATCGAAACCTTTTTTGAGATCCGCCACCCTACTGTTATTGGCATCCTGCAGCGCATGGAGGCCAAGGGACTCGTCGTCTGCAGCGTGGATCCGAACGACAAGCGCCAGCGTATCGTTTCCGTGACGCCGTCCGCAGTCGAGCTTCAGGCGGACATTGAGAAGCATCGCGTCGAGTCCGAACTTCGTATGACCAGAGGACTGAGCCCCGAAGAGGTCAGGACCTTTAAGCAGCTTCTATACAAAGTCTACAAGAACACCGTTGAATAATACGACAGGAGAAGCAAAGCGCTTCTCCTTTTTTACACACCGCGCCGACTATTGTGGCAATGAAAACTGTTGCAGATGGAAAGATTTGATGATATGATTCCTCTAAGAGCTATTTCTGCCCGCCATTCCAAAAAAACACAGGGTGGGCAATGCAAAGTGAGGGGATTTTTTTGGACCTCAGCGAACATGAGCTTGCCTGTATCATTGAGTCAAACCCAAGCGATTTTGCTGTATTTCGCATGGTTAACGGGACGCCGCATCTGCTATATGCATCGGAGGCGCTGCCGGCCTATACCGGTCTTGACGCGCCGGAATTTGCCGCGCGGATGCAGCAGAACGCCACTTCGTTCATCGTCGCGCAGGACCGTCAGCGCGTTGAGAAACAGTTCGCACAGATCGTGAAGGGCCGCCGGGATTTTGACGACTGCTTTCGTATTTTCCACAGCACGCGCGGTTTTGTCTGGCTGCACATCAAGGCCCGCGTGATCGGCAAACAGGCTGGCTGCCCCCTGCTGCTGATGACACTGCTCAATTCCTCAAGCGAAACCATCGGCCACATGGACCATGCCAGCGGTATGGTTTATGTGGTCGACCGTGAAAACTATGAATTGCTCTATGCGAACGCGCTCGCGCTTGAGATGGGAAATGGCGGCGACTTTTGCGGCTGCGTCTGCTACGACTACATTGCGCACCGCAAAGCCCCCTGTCCCTGGTGCACAATGTCCGGCATAAAAAACGGTCTTGTCCATAAAGACGAGGTCTATCTCCCGCTCCATGACCGTTGGTTCCGGATCGACGGCCAGGAGATCGACTGGTATGGACGGCGGGCCATCGCTTTCTATAACATAGATGTCACAGAGGAGAAGATGCAAAAGCAAAGCCTTGAGATCGACAAGATGGATCTTGAAGAGATCATCGGCAATTTGCCGGTCGGTGTGAGCGTCAGTCAGATCCGAAACGGCAATCTCACGCCGGTCGCCATGAATCCATACATATACGAGCTGCTGAACGCCGAGCCGCAGGATTTTGCGCTCAATCGCGAGCGGCTCCTTGAATATGTGCATCCGGAGGACAAAGAAAAGATCGTGGCCTATCTTCATTCCCTTGGTATCCCCGGTCTCCATAATGTGGACAGTTTTCGTTTCCTGAATCCCGACGGGCAGGACTACCGCTGGCTGCGCATTACCGAGCGGAGCGTGCAGCAGGGCGAGGGCGTCATGGCTTTCGCCTGTCTGACGGATATCAGCGCCGAAAAGGAAGCGGAGGCCGAAATCAGCAAGAGCCGCCGAATGTACGAGGCCGCTGTCGAAACGGCGCGGCTGGGCGTCTGGGAATATGACATCCGCAGGCACCGCATGCTTCTTTCAGATAAGTCCTTCACGCATAACAGCTTTTTACAATCGGGCGCCTCCCGTGTGATTGAAAACATGCCCGAAGCTACGCTACAGTGTATCGATGAACAGGATAGAGACAAAGTTCTGGCCATGTATCGCGCTCTTGAGGAGGGCGCTCCCCGTGCCGAGTGCGAGTGCTGGTATCGTCAGCAGCCCGGTCAGGAACCGCGCTGCGAACATATTGTCTATACCACCGTCTTTGATGGCGAGGGAAAACCGCTTGTAGCTTACGGCATCGGCAGCGATATAACCGTTCGAAAGCTTAAAGAGGAGAAATACAGCCGGCTTTACAGGCAGTTTGCCGGCGCAAGCCCCAATTTGCTCGGCACCTTCCGCCAGAACCTTACGCAAAACTGGTGCGGCGACGGACAATGTTCGCAGAATTTTAACCTCCCGCTGCCGCAGTCCGGTACGGTGGACGACTATTTTTCCGCGATCGCCGCACACATTACAGATCCCGCCATTCGGGACGAGTTTTCCGCGAAATTCCGGCGGGAGGCCCTGCTCTCCGCGTTTCGGACTGGCATAACGAAAATCTCGCTGGCCCTCCCTCTCCTGTTTCCGGACGGTGATCTGCACTGGATCGAGAACTATGTCAACATGGTCCAAAACCCCAAAACGGGCGATGTGGAAGCCCTTACCTACGCTCTTAACATCACCGAGCGCAAAAAGGACGAAAGCATCATCCGCGTCATCACGAATGAGAGCTGCGATTATATCGCCCTTATTGACGTAAAAAAGCAGACTTTGGAATTTCGAAATGTCAACCGGGACATTTCGAGTAAGCCGCAGTCCAGAACCATCGACTATAACGCCGACATTCGCGATAATCTCAGCCGCTGTGTCGCGCCGGGCGACCGGAAGCTTTTTGCCGCGTGCACCGCGCTCCCCTATCTGATCGACAAGCTCTCCCAAAACAGCAGTTACACCTTTTCCTATACGCACATAGAGGGGAAAAAGCGCCTGCGCAAGCAGCTCCGTTACAGCTATCTGGAGGACACAAAGCGCGAGATCCTTGTTATCCGGACGGACATCACCACGGCCTATGAGCAGGAACAGCAGCTTTGCCGGATGTAAGAGGCTCTGCACGCCGCAGAGAACGCCAATCAAGGCAAATCGTGATTTCTCTCCCGCATCAGCCACGATATCTGCCCGTCTATGCCGCAGATGTGGTCGCCTGTTCAAATCGGCGGGCATGAATGCGTATGTGGCAAAACAGCTTGCGTACATCCATTCGCAAAAGCTCACCGCAGCGCAGAAAGACGCGCTTTATCGCTCAATCGGTCTTGCGGAGAGTACGCTTTACAAAGCCCCGTGGCATTGAGTTTTGTGCTCCAAATCTGACAACAATTTTGACAATAAAATAGTGTCCGGGCGTGTCCGAAAGTGATGTTTTTTGAAATTTTGTTCAACCGCAAGAGAGCAGAAAAAAGAGCCGCAAACCACTGATTTCTCACTGGTTTGCGGCTCTTTTGCGCCGATCTGTTCGGCTTTCAGATGGTCCGAGTGACTGGATTTGAACCAGCGGCCTCTTGACCCCCAGTCAAGCGCGCTTCCATCTGCGCCACACCCGGATATCTGCCTTCTTGCCAAAGCGCTTATTTATAATAGCACAGTGAAAGCGCAATTGCAAGGATTTTTTGCAAAAATGGCGAAAAACAAGGGGACTTTGCTAGAGCCGCGGCCCACCCGGTCGACGGCAAAGGACGTCGGTCGGGCAGAGGGGCGGCGCGTTTATTTTCCGCAGCGCTCGATGAGCAGGTCTGCGGCTTTCAGATAACCCTCAAAGCCGAGCCCCTTGAAGGTCGCACAGCAGACCTCCCGCACAAATGAGATGTGGCGGAAGTCCTCGCGGGTGTCGGGGTCTGAGATGTGCACCTCGACCGTCGGGATCTTTACAGTGGAGATGGCGTCGCGAATCGCGACCGAGGTGTGCGTGTAAGCGCCCGGATTGATGATGATGCCGTCCATTTTCCCGTAGGCCGCCTGTATTTTGTCAACGATGTCTCCCTCGTGGTTCGACTGGTAAAAGCGCACTTCCGCCCCCTTTTTTGCGCAGTGGCTCTCAATAAGCGCGCAGAGGTCTGACAGCGTGGCACTGCCGTAGATCTCCGGTTCGCGTATGCCAAGCATGTTGAGATTTGGGCCATTGATAACAAGCAGTTTCATCGGTCAAATTCCTCCAGTAATTTTATAATTTTTTCCGCAGCTTCGGAAAGGGAGGCATCATTCACAACGCAGCTGTCGCAGCGCGCCTCATAGATCGGGCGCCGCTTTTCGTAGAGGGAAACGAGCGTCGCCCGGTCCGGCGTCATCGGGCGGCCGTCAATTTCGAGCTTCTCAATGCCACGCTTTAAGAGCACGATCATGCCGTTTTTCCGCAGGGCATTGTAGTTTTCCTCGTCCATCACCGTACCGCCGCCGGTCGCAATAACGATTCCGTTTTTTGCGGAGAGCGTCTTTGTCGTGTCTCGTTCAAGCTGGCGGAAATGCGGCTCGCCATATCGTTTGAAAATTTCCGGGATGGACATGCCGGCGTGTTCGACAATGTAAGCGTCCACGTCGATGAACTCGCGGCCCAGTCTGCGGGCGGTCTCGCCGCCGAGGGTCGTCTTTCCGCTGCCGGACATGCCGGTGAGCACGAGCGTCCGTCTCTCGCGCAGGAGCTTTCGGCAGATCTCCTCGCAGGCTGTCTCGTCCGGTTCCTTATTGAAAAAGAGTGCGTCGGCATACACAGCCTGCGAAACGAGCATGCGCAGGCCGTTTGCCGCCGGGACGCCGCGCTGCCGCGCCTGCCGCACAAGCTCCGTTTCCAGCGGGTTGTAGATCACATCCGCAACGCCGGAGAGCTTTGAAAATACGTCGAGGGCCGCGGGGGCCGCGAAGCAGTCCGGGAACATTCCAACGGGGGTCGTGTTGATGACGACGTCCGCATCCGCGTGGTGTTCAAGATTCGTGTAATTGTCCGCACCCCTGCGGGAGATGACGGAGATGCTTGCGGCCCCGGCCCGGTGCGCTACTTCCGACGTCGTACGGCAGGTCCCGCCGCTGCCGAAGATAACGACCTTTTTGCCCGCCATATCAATTCCGGCACAGCGGCAGAGATACGCAAAGCCGTTGATGTCCGTGTTGTACCCGCAGAGCTTTCCGTCGCGATTCACGACCGTATTGACTGCGCCGATGCGCTTGGCTTCGGGCGAGATCTCGTCGAGGTAAGGGATAACCGCCTGCTTGTAAGGGACCGTGACGTTGATGCCGAGGAAGTCCTTCGCTTTCATAAAGGCGTCCAGCTCCTCGCGCGTCATGGGCTTGAGTTCGTAGGCGTCGTTCCCAAGCAGCGCGTGTATGTCCTTGGAGAAGCTGTGCCCCAGCCGCTCTCCGATCAGTCCGTATTTCATAGTATCACCTCAAACTTCTTCAATATAGCTGCCGAGATACGTAAAGCCGTCGATCTCTTGCGCAAATTCACAGAGCAGGGCCGTTACATCCGCCGAAGCAACGTCCGCCTTGACATCGAAATAAAATGTAAATTCAAAGTCGCGTCCGGCAATGGGCCGGCTTTCCAGCTTCGTGAGGTTGAGTCCGAGGGCGGAAAATTTCGAAATGACCTCGCCAAGAGAACCGGGCCGGTGCGGCAAAAGCATCATCAGGCTGAGTTTGTCCGCGCCCGGATAGATCTCAAGGGACTTTGAAATGCAGATGAAGCGCGTGTAGTTGTCTTCGCTGTTCATAACGTCGTCGGCGAGGACATGCAGGCCATAGAGTGCGGCGCACTCCGGCGAGCAGAGGGCGGCAACGCCCCGCTCCGCGCTCTCCGCGACCGAACGCGCCGCAACGGCGGTGTTCTCGCAGGCGGTCAGCCGCACATCTTTCCGTTTGGAAAGATATGCGCTGCACTGGGCGAGAGCCTGCTCATGGGAGCGGATCTCGGTGATCTCCGAGAGCTCCACGCCGGGCTTTGCCATCAGACAATGGCGGACTTTATACTTGATGGCGCGAACAATGTAGAACTTGTTTTTCCGCATAAGGTCGTAAACCTCGTTGACAGAACCGGCAGTGCTGTTTTCGATCGGCAGCACGCCATAGCGGCACAGGCCGCTCGACACCGCCGAGAACACGCCCTCGAAGCGGTCAAAATACAGGATGCTAGGGTTCCGGAACAGGCGGTCCGCCGCAAGCTGGGAGTTTGCGCCCTCGATGCCCGGACAGGCGACGACCGCACTGTGCGGAAAACTCTCCGCCGCGTTCCTACGCGCCTCTTCGATCTGGCGGCGCAGGGGCGCGTCCTCGTCCAAAATCCGCGCCTGGCAGGCGCGCGAAACCGCAAAGATCGTTTCATACACACTCTGTATATACGTGACGTCCTCGGGTCCCGCGAGCTGTGAAACGCGGGCCAATATCTCCCGCTCGCGGCGGCGATCCGATACGGGAGCGCCGCTCTCTTTTTTTGCCGCCGCGATCTCGCGCGAACAGGCCATGCGCTCCGTCAAAAGCGCCGCGATGCGCGCGTCAATGTCGTCAATCTTTGCTCTGGTTTCCGACAGGTCTTTCATAACCGCCATCCTTTCCGCATTCGCTCACGCTTCCGCCAAGCGTTTTAAAGTCCTCAAAAAAGCCGGGATAGGATTTTTCCACCGCCTGTGAGCCGAGGATCGTGACTTCCTCCTCACAGGCACACGATGCGGCCGCAGCCGCCATGACAATGCGGTGGTCGCCCATCGCATTCACGGTCCCACCCGTCAGCCGCCGTCTTCCATGGATCACAAAGCTGTTGTCCCACAGCCGGATCTCACCACCGAGGGACTGAACGAGGGAGATACAGGAGGCAACACGGTCGCTCTCCTTACCGCGCAGGCGCTCAATGTCCCGAATGCGGGAAACGCCGTCGGCACAGGCTGCCAGCACACAGAGGACCGGCGCGAGGTCCGGTGAGCCGTCCGTCTCCAGATTGAAGGGCAGCCGCCGCCCTGCGCGGCAGCGCACGGTGTCGCCGCGCTGCTCAACGCAGGCCCCATAGCGCTTCAAAATATCGAGAATGCGGCTGTCCGGCTGAAGACTGCCCAGCGGCAGCCCCGTCACGGTGACATCGCCGCCGAGCGCCGCGGCCACCAGCCAGAAGGAGGCGTTGGACCAGTCGCCCTCCGCGTTGATGGTGCCGGGCGAGCGGTAAGCGCCGGATGCGACGGCGAAGCCGTCCGGCGTGAGCTTGACCGGTGCGCCGAAGCGCCGCATGGCAGAGGCCGTCATGCTGACGTACTTTTCCGAGACAAGAGGACTCGTCAGACGGACCGCACAGGCACCGCCGGTCAGCGGAGCCGCCAGAAGCAGACCGGAAACAAACTGGCTGGACACATTTCCGGGCACTGCAAAAATGCCCGGCGTGAGTTTTCCGGAGAGTCTGAGCGGAAAGCTGCGGCTCTCCACAACTGTTCCCCGCTGTTCAAGCGCCGAGAGAAGCGGAGAAATAGGGCGCTCCGGGAGCCGTCCGCTCCCGCGAAATTCGGGCGAACGGCTCACGGCGGCCGCGACCGGCAGCAGAAAACGCAGGGTGCTGCCGCTCTCTCCGCAGTCGAGCACAGGGTTCGGGACAGCCTCTTGAACCGGCGTTACCCGCAGGCCCTTTTCGGTCCTTTCGATCTTCGCGCTGAGGGTCCGAAGGCAGCCTGCCGTCGCTTCAATATCGCGGGAGGCAGCCGCAAGTCCGATCTCTGTCTCGCGGTCGGCAAAGGCCGCGCAGATCAGCAGCCTGTGGGCGTCGGATTTGGAAGCAATGGCCGCAAGCTCTCCTTTTAAAGGAGCAGGTATGATCTTCACATTCATAGCAGTTTCTCCAGCTCTGAAAGCTCCATGGACTGCAAAAAGCAGTCGCCGATTTCGTGTATCATCACCACACTGATCTTTCCGCCGCTGATCTTTTTATCGGATGCCGCCGCCGCCGCGAGTGCGTCCGCGCCATAGGGACAGTCGAGCGGAAGACCGTTTGCCAAAAGCGTTTTTTTGATGCGCCCGGCGCTCTCCGATGTGAGCGCACCCGACTTGACCGAAGCGTCCGCGATAAGCGCCGTACCAATCGCGACGGCGAAGCCGTGGGGCGTTTCGTACCGGCTCAGCGTTTCGACCGCATGGCCGAAGGTGTGGCCGAGATTTAAAAAGCGGCGCTCCCCCGTGTCAAATTCGTCTCGCGCAACGAAGTCCGCCTTTATGCGGACGCTCTCCGCGACGATCTCCTCGACGCGCTCCCGCGCCTGTCCCGTCTCAAAAATTCTGAACAGCTCCGGGGACGCGAGGATTCCGCATTTGATCGCTTCGGCGCAGCCGCAGGCGAAGTTTACCGCATCGAGCGTTTGAAATGTGTTTGTATCGCAAACGACAAGGCTCGGCTGGTGGAACGCTCCCGCCTGATTTTTCCCGCTCGGCAGATCCACACCCGTCTTGCCGCCGACGGATGCGTCCGCCGCCGCCAGAAGCGTCGTCGGTACCTGCGCAAAGCGGATGCCGCGTTGGTAACAGGCCGCCGCAAAGCCCGTAAGGTCCCCGACGACCCCGCCGCCGAGCGCAACGACAACGTCCGAGCGGGTCAGGCCCGCCGTGCCGAGCGCTTCAAGCAGTTTTCCGAAGGTGGCGAGATTTTTGCTCCGCTCCCCTGCCGGAAAGACGAACACGGAGACCGCAAAGCCCGCTTCCTCCAGCGAGGTCTGGACCGTTCCCCCATAGAGCGGAAAAACGACGTCATCGCTCACGAGCATTGCCCGGACGGGAGCGAGAACATCTGCCAGCAGCCGGCCGGTCTCCGGCAGCAGGCCCGCGCCGATATGGACCGTGTAGCTTTTAGACCCGTTCACGTTAATATCCGTCATCTTCGGCATCGATCCTTTCCTTCGTGGTGCGGCCCTCGCGCAGAAGGCTGCGCAGCGTCCCCGCGTCGTTTTCCCCAAGCGCCTGCGAAAAAACGCGCAGCCGCGCGATGAGCGCGTCCAGCTCCGATTTGAGCGGTGCACGGTTCTCTAAAAAAAGCTCCGTCCACATATCCTCATTGAGGCGCGCCACGCGGGTCATGTCCCGGTAGCTGCCCGCCGAAAAGCCGTGGTGCTCCTCCACCGTCGGACTTTTGACATAAGCGCTCGAAACAATGTGCGCAAGCTGTGAGGTATAGGCGATCACGCGGTCGTGCTCCTCCGCCGTCGTTTCCAGAATGCGCGCGAAGCCGAGGGTCCGGTAAAAGTCGGAAAGCTTTTCGATCTCTTCGCGGGGCGTCCCCGGAAACGGTGTGAGCAGCATCGAGGCCCTGTCAAAAAGCTCCGCGCTTGCGCTTTCAAAGCCGCTGCGCTCCCGCCCCGCCATCGGGTGCGCTCCAACGAAAGTGAAGTCCCTGCGCAAAACGGCGTCCCTTACGCCCCGGCACACAAAACCCTTGACTCCGCAGAGGTCAGAGACGATGCTGCCCGGCGCGAAAGCATCCGCATTTTGTTTGACGAACTGCACCGTATCGTCCGGCCAGAGGGCGACAAGGACAATCTCGCAGGCTTTCAGCTGCGCCCTCTCCAGCACGCCGTCACAGACTCTTTCTGTGAGCGCCGCGTTTAAAACGGCAGGGTCTCTGTCGAAGGCAAATACCCGGTGCGCGGTGCGGCTTTTCACGGCCTTTGCCATCGAGCCGCCGATCAGTCCGAGGCCGATAATTCCGATTGTCATACGATCTTCTTCCCCACAATATCTAAAATCGGGAGCATTTTCCCCGTGAGTTCCGAAAAGGCGGCGGGCGTTATCGACTGCGGACCGTCACACAGCGCGTGCGCCGGGTCGTTGTGGACCTCCACAATGAGACCGTCCGCGCCCGCGGCGGCAGCCGCAAGCGCCATCGACGGGACATACTTTGCGTGCCCGGTCGCGTGCGAGGGGTCAACGACAACGGGCAGGTGCGTAAGCTCATGCAGCGCCGCGATTGCCGAGATGTCAAGCGTGTTGCGGGTGCGGGTCTCAAAGGTGCGGATGCCTCGCTCGCAGAGGATGACCTTTTCATTGCCGCCGGAGAGAATATATTCCGCGCTCATCAGCAGTTCCTCCAGCGTGTTTGCCAGTCCGCGTTTCAGAAGAATCGGCTTGTCGAGCTTTCCGAGTTCCTTTAGAAGTTCAAAGTTCTGCATGTTTCGCGCGCCGACCTGAATGACGTCGATATCCTCAAAAAGCGGGATATGGCTCGCGTCCATGATTTCGGTCACGATCGGCAGGCCGGTCGCGGCCTTCGCCTTTAAAAGCAGCTCGATCCCTTCCTCGCGCAGGCCTTGAAAGCTGTAAGGCGAGGAGCGCGGTTTGAACGCACCGCCGCGCAGAAGATTCGCGCCCGCGTCCTGCACCTGTCTTGCGATGTTTACGATCTGCTCCTCGTTTTCCACGGAGCAGGGACCGGCAATGATCTGGAAATGCCCTCCCCCCAGCTTGTGCCCGCCGATGTCAATGATCGTGTCGTCCGGGTGAAACTTTCGGGATGCTTTTTTGAACGGCTCTTGAATGCGCCGCACGCTTTCGACCGCGTCGATTCCCTGAATGAGGTCAACATCCACCTGCGTCGTGTCACCGACAAGGCCAAGGATCGTCTGATATTTCCCGCGTGAGAGATGGGTCTCGATTCCCATGCCGTTGAACCAGCGCGTAAGATTTTCGATCTGTTCGTTGCTTACATCTTTTTTCAAAATGACGATCATGTTTTCATTTCCTCCCGCTCGGGCACCAAAAAAAGCGCCGCTGCGTTACCTGTACGCTGCGGCGCTTGAATTTCGTCCGGTTGTTTTTTGCGCTTATCCGGGCTTTGCAGCAATACAAGTATAAGCCTTGCCATAGTAAAAGGCAAAGCCTGCATAAGCGTAAACGTATTCGTTTGCAAAACCGCGCTTACTCATGTTTGCTGCTCCTTTCCGGAATTTGGGTAAATGGTAGCACAAAAGTTTAGCGCTGTAAAGTGTTTTTTGAGAGTTTTCCAATTTTTGTGGATTTCACAAAATGTTCGGCGCCGCAAAGCGGGCCTTTCATGGATTATATGCAAAGCGCGACGCTTGTCCGCGGATATTCCCAAGCCCTTCGCCGCGCTTTCAGCCTTCCGCTCAGATGGTCTTCCACCAGAGATCGCGGAAATAGGCCGGCATTTCCTGATACATCCGCTCCGCCATTTCCTCGGGTGTATAGTCGAACTTTCCCTGCACCCAGTCTGCGTAACAGTGAACCAGACCGTAACAGAAAAAGGACAACTGCGTTTTCTCATCGCGTTCAAGTTTCGTCCCGGGGCCGCGGTTGTCTTCGGTGACCATTTCTACAAGTTCATAGGAATAGCGGTAGAGTATATGAAAATAGGAATCCGCGCCCGTGTAGGCGAATGCGTTTTTCTCCCGCGCATGGTCTGAAAGCGAGCTTGCGTAGACACAGACAAAAAGCTCCTTCCAGTTTGTGCATCCCTGTTTTTTCACCCAATTGTCAATATTGTTTTTGTAGTTGTAATACAGCACATCGTGCTTGTCGAGGAAAAAACGATAAAAGGTGGATTTCGATACGCCCGCGCGGTCAATGATCATTTTGGCAGTGATTTTCTCAAAAGGATATTCCCGCAGAAGCTCGTTGAAGGATTCGACGATGTGGGCTTTTGTAAGCTGCTGCATGATTGCACTTCCCTGTTCTGCTGTGTTTTGTCTCAAGTAAACATTCCTGTTTTTGAGAGATTGTCCATTTTTCGTGCCTTTTTCTGACTTGATTTCAACATAGGACGAAAATCAGACGGATGCAATAAAGGTTATCATATTTACGCAAAAATGTCCATTAGTTTTTGGTCGTTCCCTTTATACCAGATAGGAATGCCATTCCCCGCCCGTGAAGCGCAGTTTCTCGCCCGCCCCGGCAAAGGGCGTCTCTCTCCGCGCCGCGCCGGAGTCCCAAAAAGGCACGCTTACGTTAAGCAAGTTTCCACAGTAGGACAACAATAAGGCTAAAAACAAGGCTAAGCCCCGATTTGGGCAACAAAAAAGCCTTGAAACCACAGGGGTTTCAAGACTTTCTTATGGTGGACGATACAAGACTCGAACTTGTGACCTCCCGCACGTCAAGCGGATGCGCTACCAGCTGCGCCAATCGTCCAAATCAATCGGCGAGTGTTATTATACGACCGTTCCTATCCATTTGTCAACAGGAAAACGCAAATTTTGCGAATTTTATTTTGCCCGGCGGCTGCGGCAGTTTTCACCGCAGCCGCCGGGTACGCTTTTATCGAATAATGACCGGACAGGTCGCCGTTTTGCCGTAACACTCCAGTGTGATCGTGGCTTTGCCGGTGCCGACAGCCGTCACAAGCCCGTTTTCATCAATTTTGATAACGCTCTCGTTATCGACCGACCACTTGACGCCCTCTTTCGCTGTATCGGGCGCGACCGATGCCGCAAGCTGGATCTTGTCTCCTGTCTTCGCGGTAAAGCCTTCCGTCTTGCTGCCGAGGAAGGTGATCGTAAGAGATGTGACCTCCGGCGTGGGAGTCGGCGTAGGCGTCGGCGTGGGGCTCGGACTTGGCGCCGCCGAAGCGGACGGCGACGGACTGGGCGAAACGACAGGCTTATCGTAGCTGCCGTTGAGCGTTGTCGTAACAAGCAGGACCACCGCAACGATGACCGCCGCGACCAGGCACAGGCCGATTATAAACTGCCACCGCGTCCCTTCCTGCGCCCGTCTGGACGCTGCGGTACCCTTACGCACGGCGTCGCTCCCGCGGGGGGACCGTTCGCTTCGCATTTCGTTGCGCATACCGCAATTGGGGCATTCCGCCCGGAACGCGGGATATTCCGCGCCGCAGTTGGGACAGATCGTTGTTTTTGCGACTCCCATTTTGTTGCTCACCCTTTCCCAGTCAGAAGGCTCCTTTTTATCACTCTGATGATACTACTTTCCGCAAACGCCGTCAAGAGGATTGCCAATTTGACGGATCCTGTCGCATTCTGTCGTTTTTGTCGCGAGACTTGCGCGAAATTGCTTGCATAAATAATAGTCAAATGCTATAATACATTTTTGTGAAAAAATCTAATTATGCGAACTGCAGAAAAGTGGAGATACTGTGAAAAAAATCAGAAATGTAGCGATCATTGCTCACGTTGACCACGGCAAAACGACTCTCGTTGACGCCATGCTCAAACAGAGCGGCACTTTCCGCGAAAATCAGGCCGTGCAGGAGCGCGTGATGGACTCCGGCGACCTTGAACGCGAGCGCGGCATTACCATTCTCGCAAAAAACACCTCCGTCCACTACAATGACTACAAGATCAACATTGTCGACACGCCGGGCCACGCCGACTTCGGCGGCGAGGTCGAGCGTATTCTGAAGATGGTCAACGGCGTTATCCTGCTCGTCGATGCGGCTGAAGGACCGATGCCGCAGACCCGCTTTGTTTTACAGAAAGCACTTGAACTCGGTCACCGGGTCATTGTCGTCGTCAACAAGATCGACCGCCCCGACCAGCGCGTCTATGAAGTCATCGACGAGGTCCTTGAGCTTCTGATGGATCTTGACGCAACGGATGAACAGCTTGATTCTCCGATGCTGTTTGCCTGCGCACGCGACGGCATCTGCTCGCTGACGCCGGACGAAAAGGGCGTCGACTTAAAGCCCCTTTTCAACACGATCATCGACTATATCCCCGCGCCGGAAATGGACGAGGACGCACCTTTCCAGATGCTTGTTTCCGCGCTGGACTACAACGAATACGTTGGCCGTATCGCGGTCGGCCGCATTGAACGCGGCAGGATCGCACAAAACCAGGAGATCGCGATCTGCAACTACCATGAGAGCGGCGCCATCAAAAAGGCAAAGGCAGTCTCGCTCTATGAATTTGAGGGTCTTGAAAAGGTCCCCGTCGAATCCGCCTCCGCCGGCAGCATTGTCGCGCTCTCCGGCATTCCGGATATCACCATCGGCGACACGATCTGCGCGCCGGACGCGGTCGAACCGCTGCATTTCGTCAAGATCGACGCGCCGACCATGGAAATGACTTTCTCTGTCAACGACAGCCCGTTTGCGGGTCGTGAGGGGCAGTTCGTCACTTCCCGTCAGATCCGCGACCGCCTCATGCGCGAAACGCTCAAAGACGTCTCGCTGCGCGTGACCCAGCTCGGCAATACCGACAGTTTCAACGTCGCCGGCCGTGGTGAAATGCATCTTTCCATCCTCATCGAAACGATGCGCCGCGAAGGCTACGAATTTCAGGTCTCTCCCCCGCGAGTGCTCACAAAGGAGATCGACGGCGTCCTCTGCGAGCCGATGGAGCGCGTTGTCGTCGATGTGCCGGAAAATGCCGTCGGCGCAGTTATGGAAAAGCTCTCGTCCCGCAAGGGTGAATTCATCCAGATGAACCCGATCGGCAACCGCACAAAGCTTGAATTCCTTGTTCCGTCCCGCGGTCTTTTCGGCTATCGCAACGAATTTCTCACGGACACGCGCGGCGAGGGCATTCTCGCCTCCGTCTTTGACAGCTACGCTCCCATGAAAGGCGAAGTCTCCCGCCGGAACACCGGTTCTCTCGTTGCTTTCGAAACGGGAGAGTCCGTTGCCTACGGTCTGTTTAACGCGCAGGACCGCGGCGCGCTCTTTATCGGCCCGGGCGTTCCGGTCTACGCTGGCATGGTCGTCGGCTCCTGTCCAAAAAATGAGGACATCTCCGTCAACGTCTGCAAGAAAAAGCAGCTCACCAACATGCGCGCCGCCGGCAGTGATGACGCGTTGCGCCTCATTCCACCGCGTCAGATGAGTCTTGAGCAGTGCATGGAATTTCTCGCGGACGACGAGCTTCTTGAGGTCACGCCGAAAAACCTCCGTATCCGCAAGCGTATCCTCGACCACTCTTTACGCATGAAAGCGGTCATGAAAGATCGCCGCGGCGAGTGATTTCCCGTTTTTTGCTTTACAAATCCGTCATAGTGTGATAAAGTTTATAAGCCTAACTTTTCCCACGCGCTTCGTCTTGGGATCCGGCCGAGAAACGGCATTCCTTTCGGCCCATCACGCAGCCGTCGGGCATCGTATATCAAGAAAGGAGATCATACAACATGATCACAAAAGAACAGAAAACCGCCGTCATCGAAAACAATCGACTCCACGGCACCGACACCGGCTCGCCTGAGGTCCAGATTGCCATCCTCACCGAGCGCATCAATCAGCTCACCGAGCACCTCAAGGTCCACAAGAAGGACAACCATAGCCGTCAGGGCCTGTACAAGATGATCGGCCAGCGCCGTCGTCTCCTCGACTATCTCGCGAAGACAGACATCGAGCGTTACCGCGCCTGCATCCAGAAGCTCGGTATCCGTAAGTAAGCATTTGCGCAGGGCTGCTCCGCCGCACGGCGGAACAGCCCGCTTCGCAAGTAAAATGCTTTTTCCCGGCAATAATAAACCTGAAACTATTGCGGAGCGGGCACCTTTAGCAGTTGAAAATGCGCTTATCCCCAGCGGGATAAACCTGTTTTCAAATGTTAAAGGCAGCGCCCCGCCTGGGATCAAATCCCGAAAGGAGCAACCGAATGATCATTACCAAACGTGAATTTCCGAATTTTCACCGCTATGAAACCATGCTCGCCGGCAGAAAGCTTGTCTTTGAAACAGGCAAGCTCGCCGAGCTCGCAAACGCCGCAGTCCTCACAAAATACGGCGACACCACCGTCCTCGTGACAGTCACCGCCTCGGCCCGTCCGCGTGACGGCGTTGATTTCTTCCCGCTCTCCGTCGACTTTGAGGAAAAGCTGTATGCGGTCGGCCGCATTCCCGGCAGCTATATGCGCCGCGAATCCCGTCCGTCGCTTCCCGCGGTCCTCGCCTCCCGCATGATCGACCGTCCGATGCGTCCGCTCTTCCCCTATGACCTCCGCAACGACGTCGTGATCTCCTGCACCGTTCTCTCCGTCGACCGCGACTGTGCGCCGGAGATCACAGCTCTGATGGGCGCCGGCGCTGCCGTCGCCATTTCGGATGTTCCGTTCAACGGCCCGATCGCAGGCATCTCCGTCGGCTGGGACGGCGAAAACTACCTTTACAACCCGACGCAGGAAGAACGCGCGCGCAGCAAAATGAACGTCACTGTCGCCGCAACGCACGAGAAAGTTGTTATGATCGAAGCCGGCGGCGACCAAATCCCGGAAGACGTCATGTTCAACGGCATTGTCGGCGCGCATGAGCAGATCCAGACCGTTTTGAACCTCATCGACAAGATGGTTGCCGAGATCGGCAAACCGAAGTTCAGCTATGAGCACGCGGACTTTAATCAGGAGCTCTTTGACAAGATCGTTGAATCCACGATGGACGAAGCCAAAGCCGCCATGGATACGGACGACAAGAATGTCCGTGAGGAACGTTGGAACAAGCTCATCGATCACTGGCACGAAATGTACCTCGAAGACTATCCGGACATGGACAAGTACCTCGAGGAATTCACCTATAAATTCCAGAAAAAGATCGTCAAGCAGTGGCTGCTTGAGGGCCACCGTGTCGATGGCCGCGCCATGAACCAGATCCGTCCGCTCAGTGCGGAGGTCGGCGTTCTGCCGAAGGTCCACGGCTCCGCGCTCTTCACCCGCGGGCAGACGCAGGTCCTCTCCGTTGCAACGCTTGCGACGCTGGAATCCGAACAGAACCTCGACACCATCTGGGAAGAAGAGACCAAGCGCTATATGCACCACTACAACTTCCCGTCCTACTCCGTGGGCGAAGCCAGAGCCTCCCGCTCCACGAACCGCCGCGAATACGGTCATGGTGCCCTTGCGGAAAAAGCGCTCGATCCGGTCATGCCGCCGATCGAGGAATTCCCGTACGCCATCCGCGTCGTTTCCGAAGTCCTCTCCTCCAACGGCTCCACCTCGCAGGGCAGCATCTGCGCGAGCACTCTGGCGCTGATGGACGCCGGTGTTCCGATCACCGCGCC